>CAZZHL010000121.1:0-7028 GCA_964653945.1 uncultured Pirellulales bacterium | reverse complement strand
GCATAAAGTTGCGGGAGATAACATTAGTTGTGAAAACCACATTTTTTTCAATACCCAGTTGAGTTGCAAGTTGTATATCCTGCAAGTTCTGCTGCTCTGTTCGCGGCTGAGGCCAAACCTTGCATACATATTTCCAGTCCGGTGCTTTCGTATCTATCAACGCCAGTGCCTGCATGACCTCCTGAGCGCCCTTTGACGTAGCATCGCCTCCTATGGTAAGAATCATTATCTGGTCTGGAGATACACCGAGCGCCTCCCTGACAGCGGCTACCTTCGGGTCAGTTTTATCACGGGGAAGAAAAGAATCCGTATCGCAGCCCACATGAAGAACCTCAATATTTTCTCCCTTTAGTCCATCCCTAACATAGACCTTCTTCACCCACTTGGAGGTTACCAAGATTAAAGGCAAAGCATTGAGAATTTCATGGTAGTCACCCATATACCCGTCTGCTACCAGCCAGGGTATCGGCTGAATACCATATCGCTGCGGATGCAGTACCAGAAAGGGCGTATGACCCCAGTAGCCAATGCCTATGACTACATCCGGCTCAAACCATCGATAGTACCACTCTTTCTCCTGCGCGGATTCAAAATGCACAGAGTGAACATCCACCCCGATTTGTTCCAAACCCCTGTGCAGCAAATGTCCCTGTGTTGCCAGTCCTGCCGGTGAAGGAGGATAATCATACATCAACAATACTTTCATTTTATTCATGCTCCTTTTATTAAAAAGCTGCTTATAGAATTTTACCCCGTTAGATAGTAAACATCTAACGGGGTTTACCTGCGTCTGAAACACCAAAAGGCCTCTTTGCGCGGAGTTGTTTTTGCCTCGAAACTATCCTCGCTGAAGCCGTAAACTTTCGTAATGATACCATATTTTTTCTGCCAGGTTTCTTCCGGCAACTCTATTTGCAAATCCGCATCCTTGACAGGCCGAGGAAGATACTTTCCGCCGCCGTCCTCGTAGGCAAACCTCCATATTTGTTTTGCAAATAACCTTTCACTTTCCCATAAAGCCATAACTGCTTTGCCTGTTTCCTCGTGCCTTAGATGCTTAGTGTATTCTCCCCATAATCCGTGTGTAATAATCACATCAAACCTGTCCGAGGCAAGCAGCTCGACAATCGTTTCCTGAACTTTATGAGCTGATAGCGGTACTTGTTCAGGACCATCGTCAAGGTCCCCCATCGCTCCTGTGGCATTTAACTGTTCGAGCGCTCGTAAAAATTTAGGTGCCCGGTCGAGGTCGCTCTTTCTGCAAAGTGTAACCACAGTCCAATTGCAATCCGGATGCAACAGTATTGTGCCTCCGGCCCACAATGTTTCATCATCAGGATGAGCCACGATTACAGCACAATTACTGCCTTCATGTATCTGTTGTGGCGCTTTTGGCTGAGTCATACGGCCTTACTTTCCGTCAGACTATTATTCGCCTGTCCATGTGCACAACGTGTTATTGCCCGGGCAGCTAATATCTGAAAACATAAATATAAAACAACTATACGTACGATAGTCGGTGCCGGTTCTATTTACCTTTTCTAAAGGGCTTAAAAAGTCTAAGCCAGGCGGCATCATGCCAGTTCTTTCTTATTGGAAATACACCTTTTTCAACAAAGCCAACCTCCTCTATGGAGTAAAAGGCATTTGGATTGAAGTTCTTTACCTGCTCGATTACTGATTTAACTTCCCGCTTCGGTACTATCGTGAAAACGACCTTTACCTCACCGGAAGTTCCATGACCATCGATACTCGTAACACCATAATTTTCTTTCTTTAGTTGCTCTACCAATGGCATCGCACCTTTTTTGGATATTATTCGGATAAGAACTAATCCTAAGGATAATTTGTCGGCTATGCATATCCCCACATAGTTGCCCATTGCAAAGCCGCCTGCATAGGCGATATAGCACATAGGGTTGGAGAGGTTCTTCATAATCTGTCCGATTGCTAAAAGCCAGATTAAAATCTCAATAAAGCCGACAACCGGTGCCAGATATTTGAATCCCCTCGATACAAATATGACTCGAACCGTTCCTATACTGACGTCAGCTATTCGGGCGATAAAAATAAGAAACGGGATAACAAACCACGTATAATACCCAGAGTTGAGAAGCAATATGCCTTCCATTTCATCATGCCTTTCTTTTTAAATTACTAAGGCGAATTATTGTAGTATTTTGCAGGTTAAAAGTCAAGAAAGATGGACTTGATAACAAAAACACCCCTGACAGCAATCCTTGGACTTCGCTCAGGACAAATGAACTTTATAAATGAAACTTATTTGAGTAATTTCACTTTTTATTTTTTAGTGTTTCGCCTGGTCGAGGATTAGGTCTTTTACCTTCCGGCTGGGCAGGTTAAGGGCACCGTAAGCAGCAGCGGCTGCGCCGCGAAGCTCAGGGTCGGTTTCGCTTGAGCTGATAAGTGCGTAAATGCCATCGACCATTTGCTCGGCCAGCATATTGGCGTGCAATTTAGCCGATGTGGCCAGCGATTCAAAAGCTGCAATCTGCACGTCGGGATTGTTCTGACTATTCAGGGCCATTACAGCAATTGCCCGTTGGGCATTGGGACTATTGAGGTGAGCCAAAATCTGGCCGACAACAATCTGAATTTCAGGACGCTCATCATTTATAGCATTTATAAGAACACTTTGAGCGGCAGATATATCAATGAAGGGGGTTTTTCTTTGAACTACTTTGAGCATAACCTTTGCTGAACGCAGAGCATAAGTACCAGCTAAATCTCTATCCCAGATACCTGCGTCACCAGCATCCTGCTGAAGATTAGATGCCAGAGCTTCAGCCAAATTCTTAACGACGTACCTGCTTTCAGGAAACTTTTCCGTTGGTCCCGCCTCAGCTATTGCTATCGCCGCACTATATCTTACCGCCCTGTTATTGAAAGAAAGGGCCTTAGTCAGCGGCTGAACTGTTCCAACTCGATAAAATAGTGTCTTCTGGCCCGCCGTTGTTGCCAATGCCTCAATGGCACCGAGCGCAACATAGGCATCGTTATCTCTGACAGCTCGCGCAAGGGCCTGATGCAAATATTCGGGCCCTGCGGTGGTAGCATAAACAAGCGCATCGGCGTGGCCGGGACCAAAATAATCAGGCATCTCATCACCGGTAGATTGAGCCTTGAAAAAGGCAGCAAGCCAAAGACCAATCGCTCGGCCGAATCCTGCTTCGGCCTTCAACGCCCATTCACACACTCGCATAGCCATAAGTTCACAAAAATAACTTCTGTTCACCTGCTCCCGAAGAAGTTTCTGACCGGCTGAATCCCAAAACCATATATTGCCGAAATCAGCGTCTTCTACCGGTGCCAAAGATTCAACGTGGTAGTAATATTGCTCCGCAAGCCGGTAGAATAGATATGCAGCGGGAACCTCCAACGCCTTAGGGTCAATTTGCCTTATGCTTTGGGCGGCAAGTGCCCGCAACTCCTGAGACTGGTCGTTTTCGACAATATATTTTAGATACGCCTGCGATTGTGGATAGCCGATTTGCCCCAGTGCTTTTATTATCTCGGCTTTAATTGCCACATCTTCTATCTGTAAGGCAGCCGCAAGCGGTCTTATTGCATCTTTGCCTATATATGGAAGGGCCATGACAATCCTTGGTAATTCTTCTTTGCGGGAAGGGTCAGCCATTGCATCGAGTATATACGGAATTGCGTATTCTCCGGCGTTTTGGAGCCGTTTAACCGCCATCGTCCAGCCGCGTTCTGTACCGCCAAGCCGATTTATTTCCTCCACGATATTCCTTGGGTCAGCCCGGTGAGCGAACTTTCCTTGCTCGATAATATCTATGATTAGCTTGCTCACAGCCACGAGTTCAGCGTCCGGTGCAGAATCAACAACCCTTAACAAAATCTCATAACCAGCCGGATTTTCTTTGCTTAATTCCAGCAATTTCACGGGGTCGGGGTCGCTCATAAGAATTGCCTGCGCGTATCCCTTGGCCAAATCGAGTCGGCCGATTTTGGTATAGTGCAAAAAATCATTCCAATTATCATCAAGGGTCCCCGAACGTATTTCTTCGTCATTGGGATACTCTTCAGGCATCTGCGCAAAACCTGCAGTAGCTACGGAAAGAATTACTAATAAAATTGCCGAGATTATTTTTCTCTGAAACATCAAAACACCTCCAAAAAGCTATGTATCCTTCGAAAAATGCCGTTTTTCAATTAAAAAACCAAAAGCCCTCATAAACGCCCTCACCTTTGCGTAGCCGCTTCGGCAGAGCAAGGCACTCATTCAACGGTCATAATATAAATAAACACCTCCTTCTGTCAACAAAAAACCGCTGTACTCGAACCTCGATTCTCGTCGAGTATATAGCATCGAGCATACCATAATCTGCCTAATTCATCAATGGTAACACTTTCGAGCGTAAACGTCGGCCAACGAGTGGTTATTGTCACTCCTTTCCTCCATAAGCGCGAAGTACATTTATTATTTCCCTCTGTTTCTCAGGGGTGGTATTATTTGTCTTCATAAAATTTTCGTCTTCGAGTGAAATCATCGCTGCTTTCAAAGGAGTAATACCATAATTATTTTTGGCATTTGCATCTGCACCGTTTTCTATGAGCAATTTTGTTATTTCAACTTTCCCGAATAGTACGGCATTATGCAAAGGTGTTGATGAATAACTACTTTTAGCATCTAAGTCTGCACCATAAGTTATCAGAATCTGTACTATTTCTACCTTATCCTCAAGTATTGCCAGATGTAAAGGTGTTGCATCCATAACTTCGCGGGCGTTAACATCTGCATTATTATCTAAAAGAAGTTTTACAGCCTTTGCATACCCTTTCTTGGCAGCTAAATGCAGTAGTGTTCGTTTATTGCGATTCTGCTTTGCATTAATATCTTCTCCCTTCTCAATAATACTTTCAATTGTGGCGATAAACTTTTCCTCTGTATCCATTTTCCTTTCTGCCTTTGGTCTCTCTTCGTTGAATTCGGATTTAAAAACAGCAGAAGCCATTAAAAAATATATAAGAAGTCCTATCACAATGGCTATTAGAAGTATAAGCAAAGCTGACCCACTTTTTGTAGAAGTCGCAATACTGCTTAACCAGCCGGCAGATGTTTGACCTCCTCCAGTTATTGCATTTCCTTTTTCTTTATCCATGTTATATCTCCTTATATTGCTTCTATAATCTAAGGCAATTTGTGGCGGATATCCCGCATTAGTAAACGATTATTTTTCAGTCATTCTGTGCTTTTGTAACCAGTCTTGCACCCACTGTTTAGCTTGTTCTGTTGTTTGCACAATTCCCTCCAATTGAGCAATATACATTTCTTCAGCTAACTGTCCCAGAGATGGTCCCGACACCGCTCCCAATCGAATCAAATCGTGACCGTTAAGCAACGGCTTGGGTTTTAATTCGACATCGCCGAGCGCCTTTATTCTTTTCCGCAAATTTTCCAATGCAGCAACGCTTCCGCGTTCAGCTTTTCGGGCTACGGCGGGCTCCGCCCCGACGAGTTGAATTGCCCTTTGCAGCTCGTACAGGTCCCGGAAATATGGTTCGGACGCAATTAATTTCAATTGGGCCAGGGACATCTGGTCGTTGAGCAGTTTGCCCCGATTAGACAATAAAAATTTCATCTGTCTGTTTTGGCTTCTACTTAGTTTTAGAATGCGTATCTTCTCAAGCGACGATTCAGTCTGGCAGCCGGCAAAAAGGCAAGCTAACGCCAGGGCAAAATCAACCTTCTTTCGAAGCTGACTCAGGACTTTAATTGCCAAGCTTGTCTGCTTACCGACAAAACCTGGGAAAATTGCTTTTGCCAATCCGCTTTTTATAAGCATCGACACCCCGATAGAGCGATTGGGAGAGACGAGGATGCCTTCAAGCTCCATTGCAATGCGTTCTCCGCTTATTTTGGTTATCTTTTTCGCGTTTTTTCGGATCGCTGAGAATGTTCTCGGCTCTATTTTAAAGCCAAGCTGGGCAGAAAACCTTACCGCCCGCAGCATCCGCAGGTAATCCTCTCCGAATCGTTCTTCGGGCTTGCCGATGGTTCGGATTATCTGTTTTTTCAGGTCTTTTTGGCCATTGACGTAATCGATGACTTTCTCTTTTATAGGGTCGTAAAACATTCCATTGATGGTGAAGTCTCTTCGGCTGGCATCTTCGGCGGCGCTGGTAAATTTGATATTAGTCGGATGTCTGCCATCAGCATAGCCGGTTTCACTTCTAAATGTCGCCACTTCTACCTGCTGGCCTTCGATTAAAACAATCACGACACCGAATTTTGCCCCGACTTTTAACGTGCGTTTAAATATCTTCATTACTTCTTCAGGCAGAGCATTTGTAGCAACATCGTAGTCACTCGCTGTACGGCCCAGCAGCATATCCCGCACGCAACCCCCTGCTAAAAGGGCCTGAAAACCATTACGGCTCAATCGCCTGATTACTTTTATTGCTGCCTGTTTATTAGTCATTGTCTTTCTACAGATTAGCCACAAAGGCACGAAGTCACAAAGAAATTAAAAAAACAAAAATTTAGTGCCTTTGTGTCTTGGTGGCAAAATTTCGCAATATAGTCACCGCCATTGTCCCCCACTGACGTCGCTCTATTATCTCCAATTGAGCGTATTTTCCCAGCAGTTCCGTTCGTCGCTCGGTTCTCACTACTGCGATTCCTTCTGTATTTAATTGTCGCGAAATTGAAATCAGCAATTTGCCCAAAGGCGAATTCTGCTCAACATCTTTCGTATTCACATAAGGCGGGTCAACAAAAATAAGGTCATATTTTTGCTTATCAACTGGTGCTCCAATTTTGAAGGCGTTGGCTCTTATGGCTTTTGACTCTTTAACAAATCCTGCCTTTTCAATATTCCTCTCCAATACTGTTATTATCTTTGGGTCCTGTTCGATAAAACAGACAAACTCAGCCCCCCTGCTTAATGCTTCAAGGCCGAGAGAGCCGACCCCACAGAATAAATCAGCCACTATTTTTCCATTCGGCAAATCATACTTATAAAGTACACTGAAAAGCGACTCTT
>CAZZHL010000120.1:0-7065 GCA_964653945.1 uncultured Pirellulales bacterium | reverse complement strand
CAAGACATCTCGGCAGGGGGCTTCAGTCACTTTTGAGTCCGATAACATTAGAGCCCGAAGAAGTCGAGCAGTTGTTATCTGAGGGTGATGGAGACACTAACTTCCCGTCAGATAAGAAGTTACGTGAATCGCTTCGGAAAATCAAGCTCGACGATATATCGCCGAATCCCTATCAGGCACGAACGGTTTTCAACGAGCAGGAGCTGGCCGATTTAACCGAGTCCATCAAGGCCAATGGCATAATACAGCCGATTGTTGTCAGGCCCATCGGCCCGAAATTCCAGTTGATTGCCGGCGAGCGCCGGTTTCGGGCTTCTCAGTTAGCTTCTCTGGAGACCATTCCCGCCATAGTCCGTCAGGCAACTGACCAGCAATTGCTTGAGCTGGCGCTGATTGAGAACATTCACCGGGCGAACCTGAATCCCATCGAGCGCGCAAAGGCCTATCAAAATTATATTAGCACCTTTACCATGACGCAGGCCGAAGCTGCCCAGCGGCTCGGCGAGGACCGTTCCGTTGTTACTAACTATTTGCGGCTGATGGACTTACCGCACGAAATCAAGCAGATGTTAATCGATGGCCAATTGTCTATGGGCCACGCCAGGGCAATACTCGCCCTGCCGACTGACGAGCTTCGCCGAAAGCTCGCAAACAGGGCGATGGCAGGGCGGCTAAGTGTCCGCGATGTCGAAAGACTGGTCAGAAAGTACCTCACCAGCACCGGCCAGGCCAAAACGACCGCCCGCTCAAAGCCGCCGCATATCCTTGACCTGCAGAGCAAGCTCAGCAGCCGGCTTGGCACAAGGGTAACCATTGAAACACGCAGAAACGGCCAAAGAGGCAGGATTATCATCGAGTTTCATTCCCTCGATGAATTTGATAGAATTACTGAAATGCTCGGCTTGGCCTGTGTAGAGGAAGTGTAAGAAACAGGCACCCACAAATTAGATTTGAATAAATTACATCGCCGGATATTATTACGTGTTTGTGTTTGTTAAATAGTCAAAGAATTGTTCTGTTTTGATTAACCTTTACTATCATGGAGAATGTGTTATGAAGCGTTTCGTTATTTCAGCATCAGTTTTGTTGTTCGCCTCTTTAGGCCTGATGACCGTCTTCGCCGAGACAAAAGTTGACCTCAGGGCCGTCCCAGCTTAGGTTTCTGTTCCGGCCAAGACATTAGGCCAAGCAACCCTTTCCATCTTTCAGCCGAATCCTGTTTTATAACCAGATATGCGACCCAGATTGTGCAGAAATGATAGATTGACTCGTCAGAGCGTAGGCGCCCAGCCGTAGCCCGAAAATTACATTTGACCTGTTCCAGCGGGTATAGTAGGATGCCTGCTGAAGCTTGGAGGTTTAGGCAGAAAAAGACGGGCTGCTTTAACCAGTTTATACAGACTATCCACTCATTGTTCGGCAGCTGACGTTTGTTTATTCACAAACTCAATCCGCGAAAGAAAGGAGACCAAAATGAACAAGACTATGACTGTCGGGCTACATTTTGCCTTGAGTGCTGGAATAATCCTTTTCAGCCAAGGCATCGGGACTGCTCAATCTGACAACGCGTCGGAAAAACAGGTTACGTTTAGGACAGCGGAGAAAGCCCCTGATGATTTTAATGCCTGGACCTTTTATTGGAAGGCCCCATCTATAGAGCTGGACGCAAAGTTTGAATATGTAGTCATTCAGCCTGACGGGAAGGAATATTTCAAGCTTGATGTGAGTAAAGTTAAAGAGGGTACAGTGTGCCGGTCTGATTTCAAACCAGGTTTCGCTGGCGGCGATCCTCATGTGTTCTACAATCAGAACGTCACGATTACCTTCAAGGTGACAAAAGGTAGCTTGGTCTTCGATCCCAATTGGAAGTACTTCTTTGAGTTTCGCAAAGAGAAGAGGGTCGAAGCCGTCATGGAGTCCAATGACCCTTCTCAAACAGTGCCAACGCCAAATCAGTTAACCTTTGGTGTAGGTGTAGAACCTAACAAAACAACGACTACCGAAGCTGACATACTTGCCGACCCAAACAAAATTGAAACCGAAATCAAGGCCTTTGAAGGCCTTCAGGGGGAATTAGACGAGTTTGATAAAAAGGGCTTAGACGAGTCACGCCAGTGGCTGCAAAGGGAAGCCGGCAACAGATTGTCTTTGGCAAAAGACAACCACGAGCTCATAATGGCCGAGCTGACGTTCATACGAAAGCTGGCTATCGAAGAAGGGGCGAAAAAGACCAAGGCTGCGATTGAAGGCCTGCTTTTAAACAGGCAGCAGCAGTTTGATAAACTCAACGAGAAATTACAGCAAGACAGAAGAGAGGAAATAAGAGAATTAAGGCGGGAACGAGGCGCACGCGGCCGACGCCCTGCGGACCAAAGGGCTCCACAGGAAAGACGACCCAGAGGCCGATAAACGCCAAAGTCAATCTTCAGCTATGATTGAATCGCTATTTTTGAGAAGGAGCTCGAAATGGCAAAACGATTAGCTTCAAAAGTCGCGATAGTAACGGGCGCCAGCAGGGGAATTGGAAGGGCCGTTAGCGTCGCATTAGCCCAACAGGGCGCAACGGTTGTTCTTGCTGCACGCGCAATCGACAAACTCCGGGAAACAGCCGACCAGGTGACATCCGCAGGGGGCAAGCCCGAGATTGTTGTTACCGATTTGGTCGAGGAAAAATCTATTAAAAATCTCGTTAGAGTCACCGGCGAAAAGTTCAGCCGATTGGATATATTGGTCAATAATGCAGGTGTCACTCACTCGGCAAAGCTGGAAGAGACCGCGACGAAGGACTGGGACTATTGTTTTGCCGTCAATTCACGCGCACCGTTTCTTCTTTGCAGGGAGGCCCTGCCGTTACTAAAGAAATCCGACCCCGCATACATTGTCAACATCGCATCTGTCGTTGGTGTCAAGGGCTATCCGCTTCAAAGTGCCTATACCGCCTCCAAGCACGCCATTCGCGGGATGACAATGTCACTGGCTGAGGAGTTCAATCGTTCGAATGTCCGTGTGCATTTGATTTGTCCCGGCGGCGTGGATACCGAACTGTTGGCGAAGGTCCGCCCGGATTTAAAAAAGCAGGACCTTATGCAGCCGGAGGAAATCGCAGAGCTGGTTCTCTATCTTGTAACGCATAAGGGCAACGCCTTTATTGATGAGCTGCACATTCGACGGGCAACATCGGTTCCGTGGTTTTAGTTTTATACGCAGGTGTAATTATGCGGGCGGTAATCCAGAGGGTTTTGCAGGCAAAGGTCGAAGTTGATAATCAGATGGTCGGCCGAATTGACAAAGGTCTGCTGGTCTATCTCAGCGTTGGTGGAGGTGACACTGAAAAGGATGCCGAGTTTATGGCTGACAAGCTCGTAAACCTGCGGATTTTTGCTGACGATGCCGGCAAGATGAATCGAAGTGTTATTGATGTTGGCGGAAGCATCTTATTGGTGAGTAATTTCACTCTTCACGGCGATTGCCGGAAGGGCCGTCGTCCCGGCTTCGATGCCGCCGCCGACCCACAATTAGCTCAGCAGCTTTACGAAAAGACAATCGAGCTTGTTGCCGGTAAGGGTATCGCTGTCGAGAAGGGGGTTTTCGGCGGATATATGCACGTAACCAGCACCAACGACGGGCCGCTAACTTTTATGCTCGACAGTAGTAGATTATTTTAATCAATTTATATTTGTTTAGCCCCGACCCCTGTGGTCGGGGGTGTTTAGCTTATTAGGTTTTGACTCTATGAAGCTCATTACCTATCAACGCAATCAGACAATATCCTGCGGAGCGCTTTCTGATAGGGGTGTTATTGACATCCCGTCAGTCTGGCCGGGCCCCAATCCACCTCGCAGCATAAAGCAGATTCTCGAAAGAGGTTCGGATTGTCTCTGCCGCATTGCGGAGCTTATCAAATCGGCTGATTCTTTTATTTCAAAAGAGCCGCAGGCCTCTCGGCCTTCGAGCCGAGGGCAGGTCAGACTGCTTGCTCCTGTTGCCCGTCCGAATAAGGTCCTCGCACTTGCGGGTAATTACTCGGAGCACATCAAAGAAGCTGGCCTCGTACTCGGCCTGTCCGATGCTCATCGCCCAACATCTGTGCCGAGACCCTTTCTTATGCCGCCGACCGTCGTAATCGGTCCCGATGACGAAATACCCTGGCCTGCTTATAGTGAGCAGATAGATTACGAAATTGAGCTTGCCGTTGTTATGGCTAAAAGGGCAAAAGGTATTTCTCCCGAAGACGCACTCGATTATGTTGCCGGCTACACCATTGCCAACGATGTATCCGCCCGCAGCGTAACCTTCAAACGAGGCCGGGCTAAGCGCCCCTGGGATGAATTCTACGATTGGCTGAATGGCAAGTGGGCCGACGGCTTTTGTCCAATGGGGCCGTATCTACTTACTGCGGATGAAATCAAGGATGTGCAGAATCTCGCTCTCCAGCTCACCGTCAACGGCAAAGTTCGTCAGAAGGCCAACACCGCACAGATGATTTATTCTGTGGCCGATATCGTTTCGTTTTTGAGTCACATAATGACACTCGAACCCGCTGACGTCATAGCCACCGGCACGCCATCCGGAGTTGCTATGGCCACGGGTGATTTCCTCCAGCCGGGCGACGTTATCGAATGTTCCATCGAAAAACTTGGAACACTGACGAACACCCTCGGCCCAAAGCCCCCGAAATTCTACCAGCCACTCACCAATTAACCAATCCTTCGGCTTGTCCATTATTTACCGGTGAGGGTATTTACTATTGCCTGAGAGAAAGTTACCACAGCCAGAGAGCTGCTGGCGGTTATTATAAGCCCGCTTCTTTCAACTGGCGTACCGGTATATACAGCACCGGCTTGTACGAGCCGCGTCTGTTCAGTCACTAAGCCGGTGGCTCTTACATCGGTTAGAACACCGGCATTGGCAAGAATAGATGGGCCGTTGTCAATAGCTGCCAGGACTTTTCTTTTTACCACTGCCTCTCGGGCTATATTTATCGCAGTTACGTTGTTAATTAATTCGATTAAAGCTCCGGGGCCGCCTATAAAGATTACTGCATCGTAGTCATCGACTCTCAATTGTTCCAGAGAGACCCTCGACTCGGCGGTATTTCCCGCGCTGGTTATAATTCCTGTCCTTGTACTTGCTATAGTCGTTCTTATACCGTTTTCCTCAAGGATGCGTATTGTCTGGAAGAGCTCATCGATGTTAAATGCCTGGCTTGCAGCAATCAGTACGGCTCTTTTTTCTGTTGTGCTGGTTTGCTCAGGAGTTGCAGGCGTAGCCGGCTGGGTTGTAGGGTAACCAATGCTGATTATATAAACCGGCTCCAACCCTCTTGGCAGTTTGCAGGCCCTGCTGACGTCCCTTACATTAAAGCCGCCGGTTGTTACAGAGCCCAGACCCAGACAGACTGCCTGCAATTGGATATTTTGGGCGACGTGTCCTGCCTGAAGGAACATATGCTTTCTGGCGTCATTTTGGAATTGGCCTGAGAGCTTTTTCGCCGAGCCGGTGACAATAATATCGCAGGGTGCTTCAAGTGTCGCCTGTTGCATAGAGGCCGCATTTGTCAAAGCGTTTCGGATATCCTGCTGGTCAACCTGTTCCAGACTATGCTGCTCTGGCCGATAAACAAATACCCCATTTTGCGTGGCAAAATAGAGCTCTATCGGAGAAGTTGCCTCCGCTGAATCCGCTGTTGGCAGGGCTGTTTGTTGCTCTGTTACTTTCATACCTGCCCAGGCCAACTGGCCGGCATCTGCATTTTTTAGCTTTTGGCTGGTAAAGTGGCGTACTATTTGTTGTTTGGCCAGCGCCTCCTCTAAACTCATCGGACCTGTCAACCTCGGCTCGACAAGTTGAAATATTTTACGAGGCAAAGACCGAGAGCTGCGTTGACCAAAGCAAACCCCGTTAGAAATCTCCCTCATTTGCGTCGTATCACTATTTATTATAGAATTTCTAATGGGGCAAAGGACTGTAAAACCGGCCAGGATTAACATGAGAATTGTCAGACGTTTCATTTTATCAAACCTCCAAATTAGTTTTTATCCGCCGTGGCGGATTGAGATGGCTAATCACAAGCTAATTTATATTATATACCTGATGCAGACACATATTAAGCTTTATTTTTGGAATATAACTTTTATTCTATGGTTTTTAATTGCCGATTATAAAAGAAAATTATTAATTGAAAATACGACATATTTTAGGCGATTTCGATGGCTGTATCATGGCGGCAAAAACTAACTATAGGCGTATTGATTGTTTATTGGCCTGCACTTTTTACCCTTACGCACATACCCGTTCCGCAATTGGTTCGTAAAGCTGGGGTGTTTGATGTAAATCTTCACTTCATTGCCTATTTGATTCTGGTTTTTCTGTTCTGGTTCGCATTTAATCCTGACCATAAGGTAAACTGGCGCAGGGCTTCAGTATGGTGGGCACTTTTAGTGCTCGCTGGTTACGGAATGATTGACGAATTGCTTCAGAGCTGTATTGCGGGACGCAGTTGCGATGCCAGGGACTTTGTAGCGAATTTAGTGGGGTTGCTTACAGGTTTGATTTTATTTTCATTTTTGAGCTTTTGGCCGGCGTTGCTCATAACAGTGGGCATTGTCATCTTTGCTTTAACAAATGTTGCACAAGTGAATTTGTCGGACTTGGTACCGCTCACAAATGCAATATTTCATTTTTTTGCCTACGGGTTTTTCACTGTCGTGTGGATTCAATGCTTACTCGTCTGGGCGAAGTCTGACCGATATCTTTTTCTTTCATCAAAAGTGCCCGGTGGCAAATGGTTTATAATGGCATTTACACTGCCGGCGGTTTTTTTATTGGCTGTTAGGTTATTTTCCACGATTCTTGGCAAAGCATTTGTACTGCAGGACGTAGTTATTGCTATTGCAGGTATCGCAACCGCCGTTTTTTTAGCTTATCTATTCGCCTTATTCCACAGGACTCAAGCATAATATCCAGTTTGGCGGATTTTACATGGTGTTTTGCTGCAGAGCCCCAAACGTAACAACATTTTGCATCTAAGCGACAGAGGTTTCATTTTTCTGTCTCCAAACCTGA
>CAZZHL010000119.1:0-7122 GCA_964653945.1 uncultured Pirellulales bacterium | reverse complement strand
TGGTTCGACAGGCTCACCATTCCTTCGACGGTGAGCTCAGGACTGTCGAACCGCCCGAGCAAAGTCGAGGGAATGCTGGTTTTTCTCTGACGGAGGTCCTGATGGCGGTGGGTACGCTGGCGATAGGGCTGATGTTCATTGGCGGCACTTTCCTGGCCGGCATCCACTTTTCGACAATAGCCACCGAACGCACCATCGCAGCAGTAGTAGCAGATGAGGCCTTTGCAAAGATAAAAATATACGGCGTTAATCCCGCAGACCCAAATCTATCAATTAACCAATTAGTAAACTTTGAAGTGCTAAATCCAACAATAGACCCTAACGAATTTGCATATCCATCGACGAGAATGGACATAGCTGAGAAGCAATACTTCTGGTCGGCTCTTTGCAGGCGAGCGGAGCCAGACCCAAACCGGCTTGTGCAGGTAACGGTCTTTGTCAGCAGGAAAGTCGGCAGCGGTACTACATGGCCGGTACCGGTTGGCGTTACTGTGACTGCTGATGCTAATGAGCTTGACATAACTGTAGTCGGCGAGAAGAGTTATATCAACGATAGTTATACGATAGTGGACAACAGAGACGGCCAGATTTATCGCGTATTAGAACGGTATGCGTCACCTGATAATAGGATCCGGCTTGACAGACCCTGGGAGGGCATCTCGCCCGGTTCTGTCTGGGTGGTTCCGCCGCCGGTCGGCAGCGGCAGAAAGCCATGCATAGCGGTATATCAGAAAGGAATTAGGTTCTGAACTTAGCCACGAAGACACAAAGTCACAAAGAAGTTTAAAGTTAAAAAATAAATGTAGTTAGGTTTTAGTGTCTTCGTGCCTTAGTGGCAGAAGTGAAAAGATGAAAAAGGCCTTTACATTAATTGAGCTTTTGGTGGCTGTCGGGATTCTGGCGATGGTGCTGTCTTTCTCAAGCCTGATTTTCAGGACCAGCATAGAATCCCAGCGCACGGCCTCCGCAAACGCAGAGATTATGCGAAAGCTGCGGGCCATTACCGACCAGCTCAACGCCGACTTTCAGGGCCTGCGCAAAGACGGCGAGATTTTCGTAGTCTGGGATGCGAGACCTGCAGGCCAGAATGACCCCAATTATGACCACGATGGGTACGTGAGGTTTGACCGTATAATGTTTTTTGCCGATGGCGATTTTCAATCTTACGGCACCAGCCCAAAAATAATTCGCGGCAATGTTGCAAGAATCAGTTATATGCTCGCAAAAAGAGGCAATTTCATTACCCAGACACCGGTTCAGGCCCAACTCCCAGAGAAGCGAATACTAACAAGGACACAGCATATTTATACGGCTGATCCCTGTTTTCCTGATTTTCTGGACCCTACCGTGTTCCCAGACACCGACGAAGAATGGTACTATTGGAACAACTGGCTCGAGTACGATAAGACAACTTTGGATAAATGGAAAAATATATCTCCGTCAAATAAACAAGATATGCTGACTGTCATTGCCGATGTTAACGTTGTCCCCGACCCTAACTTTATTCTTAGTGTCGGCGCGGATTGGAAATGCAGAGGAACAACGGTTGACCCTGCTGACCCAAACTCAATCCATATCCTTTTGTGTGCAGGCGTGGGAGAATTCAAGGTTCAGGGCTGGTATGATGATGGTCTCCAGCAACGATGGGTGCCGGAAGTTGACCCAAATGGCGATGGAATATTGTCAGTTGGGGAATCGGATTTTTATCCCGACCCTAATTCGGTCCCTGGAGTATTGTATCCTTACCCTCCTTACGGGATGGTAATTATCAATAACATTACTTTCTCCAGAGTTCTAGTAAATGAGGCGAATTTTAATTCGATTCCCGGACTTGGGCGGGCGCTTAAGTTTACGTTTACGTTATATGATTCCAAGGGTGTTATAAAAGACGGCAGGACCTTTACGCATATTGTTTATTTGGATAATTAAATTTTAGCCACAGATTGACACAGATTGACACGGACTTTGGAGACACTGAATAACACTGACTTTTGAAACACGGACGAACACAGATTTTTTTAGACACGGATTAACATAGATTAACACGGAAGAATTAAAAATGGCAAACAAACAACTTACAAAAACTTGTGGTGAGCGCTCCGTCGCCATAGCTATGGAGCGTCGGCGACTTGTCGAATCCAGCAGATTTAGGAATAGTTCAGCTCTTATTCTGACTATGGTTTTGACGAGCCTGCTGGCTATCGTAGGGGTTATGTTTGTTTTAGTCAGCCGGCTTGATAAGATGGCAACATCCGGCTTGTCGGAAAGCAAATATCTAAATTCGGCAGTGGAAACGGTCGTCGCAAAGATATCGCAGGAATTGGCCTCGGACGTCCCGGGTGCGGCAGATGTAAATGAGGAATACTACGACTATCCCGATGCCAACAATTCCTGGCTGGCCTGCCTTGAGCCATATCAATCCGGCAGCTATTATTACTGGCGGCGGATAAGCGATATTTACAATAAGCTGGACCCAAATCTTCAATTGCTGGCAGAAATTATACCTGATTACCAGGGGCCTGCTAACGTTAATGACTCAAATATTAGCATATATTATCCTGCTGATGCCGATGGCGACGGCGTAGCGGATTCCGTCTGGGTGAAGGTGCCGGATATGACCAGCGGTAAGGGCAAACCCATTTATGCCGCGGTGAGGATTATCGACAACGGCGGGATGTTAAACGTTAATACCGATTACTTGTTCGACCCTAACAACCTCATCCCCAGCCGAGTTGATGGTTCAAGCCAATTACAAATAAATCTTATGGCCTTGGCTGGAAGGGATAATACACATATTACTTATCCGGGAGAGAAAGAAGATAGACTATGGAGCTTCAGGTGCGGTAGTGAATCAAACAATTTGACGCTATATGAGCAGAACGTTATCTGGCAATATTACGGCTCAATCGGAGCATATACACCTTTTGATATCGGCGATGAGCTGGTACTCCGCAACCGTTACATCTTGAATAATGACCAGATTACAACCAGAATCGAAAATCTCTGGACAAATGCCTTCAAGGGTGAACTCGAAGTGCCCTTAACCTCTCCAAGTGAGATTAATACCCACACCACATTCTGGGGGCACAGGGTCAGCTACGACTTTGCTGACGCCAATATCTATGACTACCGCCATATCGCAACTACCTACAATATGGACCGAAGTATTAATCCTCTGGGGCCACAGTTCGATACTACCAACAATAATGGCAAAATGGTCAATGTCAACAGGGTCGATAGTAATGACGCGCTTGAACTATATCTTGCTGTACGTGCAGGTCTTTATGATGCCGGATTTGGCGGCCCTTCATCTTTTCAAACAGCCGCACAAACATCAGTGAATTTGATTGACTATCACGATAGTGATGATAATGTAACATCCTTCCTTATTGGTGGTAACTGGTATTATGGCTTTGAGCAACCATGTATTTATATTTCGGAGCTTACCCATAATTTCACTAGAATCGGTCCCACTATATACAGGTCTTATGCGATTGAGCTTTATAAACCCTATGAAGATGATAATCCTTCCGTTGGCTGGCAACTGGTAGTCGGTGGTACAACGATTGATATAAATAATCCCACTTGGAACATCAATAACCCGTTTTATATCATACGAAACAAAAATAGCAATGCACCTCTTGGTAGTATTCTAAGCTCAAACGTTGATATTAAGGACACTTCTCTACTTTCTTTTAGTGGTGGTGTCACGGTGGATTTGCAGAGGCCTGTTCCTGGCGCTCCCGGTGGATATATTACAGTTGATTCGAAGCCGGTTCCAGCAGCATCAGGAAGCTGGCTTGCAGTGGATGGTCTACGCCACAGTATTCAGCGGGATATTAGTACACATAAATGTATAAGGCAGTTGTGGGACACGAGTGCTACAACTCCTACGCTCGGCAATAATAATAGTGTTACAGTCGGCAGCACAACATTGATTCAGGCACATCCTGCAAATAGCAATTTTAAAAATATCGGCGAGATAGGGATGATTTTGAGAAAAAGTGCCTACTCGCAGGGGCCAAATCCGATTGGGCCAAACGATACCGAAATTACAGCCAGACTTAATTTAGAAGACCCCAATTTCCAGCAGATATTTAATTACCTGACTGTCTTTCCGCCGGTAGAGTACGTCTCAGATCCATGTGAGACAAGGATAAAAGGCCGGCTCAATATCAATACCGCGCCGTGGTTTGTAATAGCACAACTGCCGTGGGTAAACGATGAATTGGCTCAGGCGATGGTTGCCTATAGGGACAAATTACGGCTATTACCCAATGTCGTGGATTATTTAAGTGGTCGAGCAAGAGGAATGTGGGACCCATGCGACCTATCTCCACCGATATCGGTGCGGGAAGAGCCCGGATTTGCGAGTATATCAGAGTTATTAAATGTAACTCATTCTCTGGACCCTAATAATCCTAATTACAATTCACTGTATGATATTCGAGGATACGGCAGAGATGGCGCCGATTTAGCTGGTTTTCCCGACCTAACATACACCGATGTTGTAGAAGATGATTTTGAAGAGCGAGATGTTATATTTGCACGCATCAGTAATCTCGTTACCGTGCGAAGCGATGTCTTTACCGCTTATATACTCGTTCGTATCGGTAATGACGGGCCACAGAAAAGAGTTATGGCCATACTCGATAGAAGCGGTGTCTCTTATTCCAGCGATAAGGTAAGAATCGTGGCACTACATCCCGTGCCAGACCCAAGGTAATGGATTTGCGATTGTCGATTTGCGATTGTCGATTTTAGAGAACATATTTTGAGATTTGCGATTTTAGCGATTCTGTTTCGCGGTTTTGCGAGATGTAGCCATAATAGCAGTCAATTCGTCAGCTTCAGCAAGTAATTCCGCCACCTCATCCGGCCTTAGTACTTTAGCTTCAACAAGCATCTCAAGCCAGTAGGCTGATTCGTCAGCTTCTTCCTCAACGATGCCTAATTTGGCAATAAAATCTGCTTTTGACCTGCCTCTACAAGCAGCGCGGTAATTTGCACCTACGGAAGTTCCACAACGCAGTAATTGGTTGCCTATGGTAGCAGCTGTCTTTGTTTTAGGAAGGCTTTCTACGAGTCGAATCACCCGCAAACCGAATTGTTTGGTTCTCTTCTTTAATTCATCGGGAGTCATAATCCCGAATTCTATTGTAAACGTACAAAATCTTCAATCGAAATTCGAAAATCGTCAATCCCTTAGCAGTTCCAAGATTTGCGGGTGGACTTTTTTGTTGGCGGTTAATATCTGGAATTTAGTACCATCGTAGCCGTCCAAATCGACCGGAAAGATTTTACCCCCCTGCCAGTTACTTACGATAGCTCCTGCAGCTTCTGCGAGCAAGACCCCTGCTGCAAAATCCCAGAGCTTAATGTCCTGCTCGATATTGGCAATCAGGCCGCCCCTTGCCACATAGGCAAATTGCAGGGCCGCTGAGCCCAGGACGCGAAATCTTGTCTTCTTCATAATCTCCCCGGCCCAGGCAGGAACCTTATTGTCAAAATGGCTGTCCAGACCAATACTCGAAAACTCATCCATCTTATCTTCGCTTGCTGTTATACGTCTGCCATTTAATTGTGCCTCGCCGTCTTTAACGGCGGTGAACATCGATTCGGTGGCTGGCTCAAAAACCACTCCTACAATCGACCTGCCCTGATACATTGCCGCGATACTGACGGTAAAAAATAACATACGATGTGCAAAATTGTTGGTGCCATCTATCGGGTCGATGAGCCACCAGACAGGCTCCGCTCCACGGGGCGGCTGTTTGTAGCACGGGCTTCCAGCCCGTGTAGGCACGGCCAAGATGGCCGTGCTACGTTCACCTTCTTCGGCGATAAAACCGTGGTCGGGATATGTTTCCTTGATTCTGTCGATAATTATCTGCTGGCACTGCGTGTCGGCCTGTGTTACCAGCTCATTAGCGTTTTTTACCGAGGCCTTGATATAGTTGATTTCTTCCATAGCGTGCTGGCCAGCCAGCCTCGCTGCCACAATGGCTGTCTCCAACATCCTGCTCAAATCTCTCTGTTTTAAAACCATTTTAGTATCCCGTAAAGCACATTCGCTTCTTCTTGACAGAACTATAACATTATTCTATTTTAGTCTAATTATGCCGCCAAACCAACAACTAAATAATAAGCAGAAACTTTTTTGCCGTGCCACAAATCAGCAGCGGATTATAGCCGGAGCTGCTTTCTTAGGGATTGCCGCAACATTCGGCCTATTTGCGATGATAGGACATTACAAAATCGATATTGGCCGATGGCTCATGCCCTGCGGATTCAAGCAGAGATTTGGGCTGCCATGCCCAACCTGCGGGATGATAACCTCGCTGCTTGCCTTCAGTCAAGGCAAAGTCTTCGAGGCGTTCTATACCCAGCCAGCGGGAGCTCTACTGTACAGCATCATGGCTGTGGTGGCATTTTTGGCTTTATTTACAGCCATTTTTGGTGTATACTTCGAGTTTATTAGGAGTTTTTTTGCCAAAGTTAAAATAAGGTATATAATTGTCGCCTTGCTGGTAATAGTCGCTGCCGGCTGGGCTGTAACGTTAGCCCGTGCACTGGCGGCAAGAAGCCCGTAATATAAAGAAAAAAGTATATGGTTTTTTTGGAGTTCCACAATGATTAAGGTGTTGATTACAGACAAACTTGCACAAGAAGGTATTGACCTGCTCAACTCGATAGAAGGTGTCGAGGCAGTCGTTAAAACAGGGATAAGCGAGGACGAGCTTGCCGGCATTATCGGCGAGCACGACGGCCTAATCATCAGAAGCGGCACAAAGGTTACCGCCAAGGTACTGGCCAATCCCGGCAAGCTAAAAGGAATTGCACGGGCAGGCGTCGGCGTCGATAACATCGACGTTCCGGAGGCCACCAGAAAAGGAATTCTGGTAATGAATACGCCAGGCGGAAATACTCTCAGCGCCGCCGAACACACAATGGCTTTGATACTCGCGATGAGCCGAAATGTTGTACCAGCATGCAACAGCTTGAAAGCCGGTGCATGGGACAGAAAAAAATATATGGGCAACCAGCTAAATAATAAGGTCCTTGGGTTGATAGGATTAGGCAGAATCGGTATGGCTGTGGCAAAAATGGCCAAGGGCTTCA
>CAZZHL010000118.1:0-7199 GCA_964653945.1 uncultured Pirellulales bacterium | reverse complement strand
TGCGTAATCCGTATCGAGTTTTTGCTTTACTATACGGCTGTAATCGGCGATAATTCCCCAAGCAAATGCCTGGACAGGATAAGCGTAGCAGGAGATTTTGCAGCGAGCGGCGGGTTCTATTCCCATCCGGCGCGCATAATTTATGAGAAGTTAATATGAAAAAATCCCTTTCACATCTGCCGAAAGACAAACAGGATGAGCTGGAACTGATAAAGGATATTATCCTCGATAAAGTCCCGGATGTGCGGATGGTCGTCCTTTTCGGCAGCTACGCCCGCGGCAACTGGGTCGAGGATATACACACCGAAGGCCATACCACCCACGTATACCAGTCAGACTTCGATATCCTCGTCGCCACCAAATCGAAAAAGTCAGCCAATGACAGCGACCTGCACGATAGAGTGGAAAAGGCCATCGCCGCAACAAAAAGCATCAAAACGCCTCACAGCATAATCTACCATACATTCAGCTACGTCCGGCATATGGTCACCGAAGGCCAATACTTCTTCACCGATATTAAAAAAGAAGGAATCCACCTCTACCACACATCCAAGCACAGCTTAGGCAAGGCGAAGATACTGACGCCGCAGCAGAGAAAGCTGATTGCCGAAGAAGATTTCAAACAATGGTTCAAAAAAGCTAAGAGCTTTTACGATTCTTTCGAACATAAAGTTGAAAAACGCGATTACAAACTTGCTGCTTTCTTACTTCATCAGGCCGTCGAGAGTTTTTATTCTGCTGTTACATTGGTATTCGTCAATTATCGTTTCAGGACGCACGATATTGAATTGTTAGGCATAAAAGCCGTAAGCTATAACACTGAATTTGCAAAGGCCTTCCCACAATCTACGAGTCACGGGAGACGAGCGACTCCACAGGACGCCTTACGGCGGAGCGACGCAATAGCTTTCAAGCTATTGAAAAAGGCCTACATCGACGCCCGTTATAAGAAAGATTATAAAATCACAAAAAAACAGTTGGAATATCTGGCCGAGAGAGTGAAAGTATTACAGAAATTGACCAAAAAGATTTGCGCAGAGAAGATAGAGTCGTTCTGTTAGCCAATTTTTAGATGTGTTATTTCATGTTAATTTTATAACTGGAATATTATAAAATAAAGCTATGCAATCAAAATCGGGATAGCAATATAAGATTTGCACGTTGAAATATGAGTGTCGGAATAGTAAAAGAATTCGATAATATTCGTCAAACTTTTAACGGAAACTCTCATAGGAATAAACGGTCAAAGATAGGCCAATTCCTCACCCCAGTAAAGATTGCGCAATTCATGGCGAGCTTGTTTAAGCAAAACTGCGAGAATGTGAGGATTTTGGACGCCGGAGCGGGAACAGGTGTTTTATTTGCTGCTGTGGTAGACCATTTTGCCTCAAAAGAACCCCGCCCTCGAACAATAGAAGTTGTTGCTTACGAAAATGACATCTCGACTTTATCTTATTTAAACGAAGCTTTAAGACGCTGCGAAGCTGCTTGTAGGAGGATGGGAATACAATTTCATGGGGAAATACGGGAAGAGGACTTTGTGACTTCAGGCTTGGCTCTTATCGAAGAAGGATTATTCACAAAATGGCCTGAAAGATTTACCCACGTGATTATGAATCCGCCATATAAAAAAATCAGTACACAATCAAAAACGCGAAAGATGTTAGACGCATCGAAAATGGAGGTTACAAATCTCTATGCCGCATTTGTGTGGATTGCTACCAAACTCCTGAAGCCCAAAGGTGAATTAGTAGCAATTACGCCTCGCAGCTTTTGTAATGGACCGTATTTTCGTAGGTTTCGTTTGGAATTGCTGGATATGGTGGCCCCGCAACATGTCCATGTGTTTGCTTCGCGTAAGAAGATTTTCGGCGACGATAATGTTCTTCAGGAAAACGTGATTTTTCATGCAATTAGAACTCAGCGCAAACCAAAGCATATAACCATCTCATCCTCCGAAGATGTTGATTTTAACAACGCAAGCATTCGGCATGTTCTTTATGAGCATATGATCTTGCCCCACGACAGCGACTCTTTTATACATCTTTTACTAAGTGAAGAAGACGATAAGGCTATAAAGCTAATAGAATGGTTTAATACATCACTAAGTGATTTAGGAATAGAAGTATCAACAGGTCGTGTCGTCGATTTTCGAGCGAGGGAGTATCTTCGGTATCAACCCGAGAAAAACACGGCTCCATTAATTTATCCGTGTCATTTTGAAAATGGTTTCGTGAATTGGCCAGTTGAAACAACGAAAAAACCTAATGCAATATTATCGGTGGAACAAACCAGAGATCTGATGGCTGTGTCAGGATATTACGTCCTTACAAAACGATTTTCCTCAAAAGAGCAACGGCGACGAGTTGTAGCAGCAATTTATGACCCTTACAAAATTAAAGCTCCATTTGTCGGATTTGAGAATCATCTAAATTATTTTCATACAAAGGGTAGAGGGTTATCACCTAATTTAGCAAGGGGTTTAGCGATGTATTTGAACTCCTCTCCATTTGATAAATACTTTCGACTTTTCAGCGGACACACTCAAGTCAATGCTACAGACCTTAGGAAAATAAAATATCCATCACGAGAACAACTTATGCATCTTGGTATGCATATAAAAGATAGAATGCCCGATCAGGAAACTGTAGATACTCTTTTGAAAAAGGTTATATGAATAATGGCTAAAAAAATATTCGCTAAAAAATCAGAGCAAAAGATTAGAGAATCGCTAAAGATTCTTGAGGTACTCGGATTTCCCCGACAACAATTGAATGAACGTTCAGCGCTAACATTACTTTCACTACTTTGTCTTAGGCCTCAAGACGAATGGAATAAAGCGAGTGCCCCGCTAATGGGTATAACACCTATGATGGAATTTTTTGCCAAACACTATGGCAAAAGATACGCTCCTAATACACGCGAAACAGTGCGGCGACAGACTGTTCATCAGTTCATACAGGCAGCTTTAATTCTTCCAAATCCTGATAAACCTTCGCGTCCGACAAATAGTCCAAAAGCAGTTTATCAAATCGAACCATCGGCATTAAAATTACTTCGCGACTTTGGTACAAACAACTGGAATAAACATTTACAAGGGTACTTAGAATCAGTTGAAACCTTGAAACAGTTATATGCACGAGAACGGGAAATGTGCAGAATACCGGTGAAGCTTGCGAGCGGGAAGAAAATCAATCTTTCGCCCGGCGGACAAAATATACTTGTCAAAAAAGTCATTGATGATTTCTGTCAGCTTTTTACACCTGGCGGACAAGTCATCTATGTAGGCGACACACAAAGAAAATGGGCTTATTTTGATTCAGAGCCACTTAAGACACTGGGCGTTAGGATAGAAGAGCATGGAAAAATGCCTGATGTGGTAATTCACTACATCAAAAATAATTGGCTTGTTCTAATCGAAGCAGTTACCAGTCATGGGCCTATGAATCCGAAGCGGCGACAGGAATTAGAGAAATTATTCAGAGATTCAAAAGCGGGATTAGTATATGTAACTGCTTTTCTTGATCGAAAAACAATGATGAAATATCTTGATGATATCTCATGGGAAACTGAGGTTTGGATAGCAGAATCCCCAACTCATCTAATCCATTTCAACGGAGAACGTTTTCTTGGGCCTTATGATTGAGCGAAAAGTTACAAAATAACTACCACCGTATTACTCGGCATACTTATTCCCAATTCTCACCAAAGACAAGCCAAATTTCGTCGCTTCCGCTTTTGCAAGCCCCCGCCCGGCTATGGCTGCGGCCTTCGCCGAGACAAGTAGTTAAATCGGCCTGAAAAGCCCCAAAGTGCGTTTTTGGCCTAAAAACCGCGATTTAGAGGGCAACGGATGAGCGGGGAAATAATATAAAGGCCTGGGGCATGCGGAGGGAGAGGAAAAAGCGAGATTCTGCCCCAGGCCCGATTGACACTTTTTTCTTACATCATTATAACATATTTTAGCTAAAATTCAAGACTTTATCCCCCGCGGCGCTCTTGTCCCGGTGTAGCCTTGGCGAAGACGGATGAGCGGGGTTAAATCGGCCTGAAAAGCCCAAAAGTGCGTTTTTGGCCTGAAAATGAGGTTTTGTGTGTTTGCAAAGCCATAAAGTCAATTTACTTTGTCATTAAGTCAATTTGATTTATCGCTAAGTAAGTTTACTTTTTCATTAAGTAAGCTTACTTTTCCGTTTAGCAGCGTGCGCAACCACAAAGTCAGTTTACTTTGTCGTTAAGTAAATTTACTTTTTCACTAAGTCGATTTGATTTGCCTTTCCGCAGCGTGCGCAGCGGCAAAGTAAGCCCGCTTTACCAATAAATCCGTCAATCCGTGTAAATCCGTGTCTAAAATCCTCTTGAAAAGCCTAAAAGTGTGTTTTTGGCCTAAAAACCGTTCTTTGGGCAGGAGCGGATGACTTACTCCTCGGAGCGGATGACTTACTCCTTGGAGCGGATGGCTCACTCCTTGGAGCGGATGGCCCACTCCTCGGAGCGGGAGACTGGCTCCAAGGAACGGATGGCCCGTTCCCTTCAACGGATGGCCCATTCCAAGGAGCGGACGGCTCGTTCCCTTCAACGGATGACCCATTCCTTGGCCGACAGTCATATTTTTGGCCTAAAAACCGCCCTTTAGGCAGGAGCGGCAGACACTATTGAAAAATTGGACATTAAGGGCAATCTAGCCCACTATTCAGCCGTCGGCAGGTCTTCCAGGTTCTTTTTGACCTGCTCAGCCGGGAAGCTATCCGGGTACTTTTCTGTAAAGATGGTCAAAAGTGCTCTTGCTTCGGACAAATACTTTTTCTTATATTCCGGATTTGACTCGCTCTGATATAGCCCAATCTTCAAACGGGCCAGCTCATATAACGCCTGCATTCCGCCATCAGTGCCCTGGAACTCTGTGTGTAACTGGGCTAATTTTTCAGCCCGCAGTTGCTTGTCAGCAACGAGTTTCGTCCGAGCCAATACAATATTGTCACGAAGCGGCTCATTGCCACCTGTCTGTTCCAGCAATTTGTCAAGGCCCTGGGCATAGTCGGTAGCCTTGGGGTCTAACATAACAAATCTTGCCAAATGCTCCTCTGTGTCCGGCTTATCCGTTTGATTCTCTGGTCCTATGAGATTATGCAACTGATTTACTCTTATTTGCAAATCCGCTAACTTAAACATCGTCATTGCCGACTCAGCAGGAGGTATAAACGGACTAAAAAATGTATCTACTCGTGGTTGTTCTTTTTCGAGTTGTTCCAGCCGCTCAGCAATCTTTTTTTGTACATCAGCAAGAAGCTTATCAGCCAACTCAAACTCCGCCCGACCAGCCCAGTCCTTTGCGATACGCCACCGTGCCTCAAGAGACTCGCTGCTTTCAGGAAACTCCTCGTAAAGACGATACCAAACAAGCAAAGATTCCTGATGGGGGTAATCATTATAAAAATGAAGCACCTCTTTTTGCCCAAGCTCTTTAATATCCGGGCGGTATTCACTCAAAATGGCTTTGTAGTAAAGAGCCATAGGCATACGTGGACTCTGAGAACGTTTGTTTATAAACAACTCATACTGCTGTAGCAGCCATCGTCTTTTCGTCTGATATTGCAGCTCTTGGGGAACTATAAACCAGCTCGGCCAACGGTCATGACTTAACTTGTCCTGGATTTCTCTTTTCAACTCCTCACGAAGCGCTATCTCGTCAACAGGATAAAAGAATCCTGCTAAATATTTTTTTATCGCAGGGTCCCTAATCGTTTTATCCAAAGCTTCTTTTATACTATGGTCGTGAAATTCGCTGATTTGTTCCGGATTATTCTTGGCCACATATAACTGATAGTCTAATTCATCAAAGCCGATTCTTATCCCAAAAGTCACGATAGCCAGCAAAAGGAAAACCGCCATGACAACCCAGACCAGCCCAGGCCGATAACGCGTGTAGTGCCCTATACCAAGAACGATTCCAGCTATACCCAATCCGATAAGCCACGCACAGACCCACGGTGCAAAAGAAAATCCCCATTTAATGGGTTCTGCCTCTCTTGCACCACCGAGAAATCCCCAGTAAATTAGCTGTGGTGCTGTGCACAATGCTATTGCAATAAAGCGCGAACGAAAGCGAAGTGGACGACACGCTGCTGCAAAACAGCTTATCAGAAGACAAATCGCTAAGCCCGGCAGGTTAGCCAAAAAAAACACCGACAATATAAAAAGCAGACTATAGCGAAAGCTCATAAGCTGCGATATCAATACCGGCACAACCGCCAAAATACCCATAAGCAGCCCAACAACAAGTATCTGCCACGGATATTCAAATATACTCACCCCCGCTGTAATGGATTGTCCCAAACGCCAAAGTGCGGGTGTCGTCGCTACGCTAAAGTCGAACGTCCAGAATGCACCGTTGACTATCTTTGACCAGAAAAGGCAGCTTAAAGCAAAGGCCACAACGGCAAGAAGCCAGCATCTCTGAACATTTTTATGACTGTAATGCAGCGTAGGCCCTGCTGTCAGAAAAGACTTTGATGGGGTCTCCAAACGCCTTTCATCGCGTTTGGGGGACCCTGATGCTGCTATCGGTGCTTTATCTTCCTCTTTATTATTCATAAACTCACCTCGTCGTAACCTGTAAGCCTGGTCACGAGCGACGAGTAACAAGGGACGAATTTATGTCCCTTCACCGCTGCTGGCAAGATAAGCAACTTGTTCGGCTGTGAGTTGGTCTATCCTAATCGACATCGATTTGAGTTTGAGCGAACTGACTTTTTGCTCTATCTCAATCGGAACATCGTGGACTGCAACAGCAAGTTTGCCTTTGCTCTTCATCACATATTCGGCCTCTAAAGCCTGAGTTGCAAAGCTCATATCCATCACGCATGCAGGATGACCCTCCGCTGCTGCAAGATTAATTAATCGCCCTTCAGCCAAAAGATAAATCCGTTTGTTGTTTTTGAGGATATACTCATCAACATGCCTGCGCACATTGCGGTTTACTTTCTTGCTCATCTTTTTCAGAGCTGGTATATCTATCTCGACGTTGAAATGTCCGCTGTTAGCGACAGTTGCTCTGTCTTTCATCGCCCGGAAATGCTCAGCACGTATGACGTTTTTATCACCCGTAAGTGTCAAGAACAGCCCGCCGACCTTTGCCGCCTGCGCCATTGGCATAACCTCAAAGCCATCCATAGCCGCTTCAAGGGCCTTGATTGCGT
>CAZZHL010000117.1:0-7219 GCA_964653945.1 uncultured Pirellulales bacterium | reverse complement strand
AATAAAGAAAAAGCGCAGATGGCAATATCGGCCTGTAAAAAGGCTTTGAATGTGATAGGCAAATAATGATCACCGAACCAACCCAACTCCGCCATTACTAGTCGCGCGTCGTTCGCATCTCGCATCTCGCATCTCGCTAATTCACTAATTGACCAATTCTCTGTCCGCCGAAGGCGGATAAAAGAGCCACTCCCTTCGACAAGCTCAGGACAAGCAGGACATGTACGCTCAAGACAGGCTCGCTCACCGCAGGTCAAGTTTCCCTCGACCTCGCTCGGGACAGGCAGGGCAGGCAAAACGAAAATTTTAGCCCTCAGTGCCACAACGTCGTCACCCCAGCAGAAAAATAGTCTATTTTTAACAACACTTACCCACTCTGGTATGCCTATAATAAGAAGGTAGATTTATACGCGGGGCTTGTAGGCAGGCCGCCGATTGGGGAGACGGCGGCCAAGCCCTCGCCCCGGCATTAACAAAAGACCCACTCAAACGAAAACTTTTGCCATCAGTGCCATGACATTGTCACTTCATCGGAATAATAGTCAGCTCTAAGTGACATTTCGCCGATTTAAGGAAAACTGCGGTAAAAACGGCCCCTTTGGCCCTCGCCGAGGCGAAGTAAGTTTGCTTTGTAAAGTATTTTTCTATCTCGCCAAAGAAATCTTTTCTCTGTCCGCCGAAGGCGGATAAATTTTTAATCAGGGATGACCCTTGACGCGAGGTTTTATTACCCCTGAAGCAGGCCCGCCTAAGGCAGGTAAACCACGCCAAACGAACGGCGGGTAAACCACGCCAAACGAACGGCGGGTAAACCACGCCAAACGAACGGCGGGTAAACTTCGGGGGTAAATATATTACGTCGCCGTCCGCCTTCGCATGCGCTTCCATCTTCGCTAAAGCTACGATGGACAAGACACCGGACAAGTCGCAGGGCAGGCAGGGGTGGGGGCTAACCATGACCCCTGCCGCGAGCGGCAGGGCTAACCGACCCGCCGTGAAACGGCGGGCTAAACCCCGAAGAGATAACTTCGTATCTCATGGGGTAAACATCTCAAACAGGTAACGATTAAATGGCCTGAACGGTCATAAATGGCAAAACTGAGGAAATTGCCGGCCTACAGACAAAAGTGTTGACCAGAGGGGGACTTATCAGGATAATCAAATTTTTATGTGTATTCAGATAGCCCGCCGTCGCGAAGCCCGCCTTCGCTAAAGCTACGGTGGGCAGGCCCGCTATGGCGGGCGTAGAACGGTGCTGAACTTGTATAGTAACTCGCCTCGCTTGCGCTCCGGCGTAGCGGGCTCGCCTCGATTCGGCCCGTCTCGACACGGTCGAGCCGAGGCGGACGGCGAAGCGGGCAGGATTAATATTTATGTCAGATAAAACCGAAAAAACCAACTTGTACAAGATAGCTCAAAGACGGAAAGATAGAGCAACTGAAATTGCAAACACCTTCGAATGGCTGATAATTGCTTTTATACTGGCTTTCGTCTTCAGGGCTTTTGTAATGGAGGCGTTCCGCATACCTACCGGCAGTATGGCCGATACACTTAAAGGTGCCCACTTTCGGCTGCGCTGTCCGCAATGTGGATATAAATATGACTATGGTTTTATTCCACAACTTTTTGGATACGTGAGAGAAGATTACAGACCAACGAATAAGACTCTAAGATTATATCAGTCTCGCTGCCCAAGTTGCGGTCACTATCAGCCGACCGGCGGCACGATGCCGGTAGCAAATGGTGACCGAATACTTGTCCTGAAGTGCATCTACCAGTTCGTCGAACCGAAGCGCTGGGATGTCATAGTGTTCAAGAATCCCGACAAACCTCAAATAAATTACATCAAGCGGTTGGTCGGCAAACCGGGAGAAACTATAGAAATAATGGATGGTGACGTCTATATCGATGGGCAAATCAGCCGAAAGCCTCATAAAGTCCAGAAAGAATTATGGATGCCGGTTTATGATAATGACTATCAGCCGGTGGGGCCCAGAAAACCCTTAACCCCCTGGGGATTTAATGGACACTTCTGGCAACAACCATTCAAGAATACTACAGGTTCAAAATGGATATTCAACAACGAGGATAAGCCAACCAAATTTTATTTAGACAGCCCCGTTAATGAAATCCATTCGATTTTTTATGATACGTCGGTTGGCAACGATTTCAGAGCGACATACGCTTACGATGATGTTAAAGAATATAGCTATATGCCGTATTGCAGTGACCTGATGGTACGTTTCTGTGCTGATTCAATGCTGCGCCAGGGCCAAATAGGTCTGGAACTCAGCAAATATGAAACTAATTATAGAGCGTGGGTCGATTTCAATGATGAAGGTGTAATGGTTATCACAAAGACTGAAAAAGATGGAAAAATCACAGAATTAGCTCGTAAGTTAATCGAACCACCAGAGTACCACGGCCATCTTGGCCGTGGTATCACGGGCTGGAAGCCCGTGATACCTATGGTTAAGTTCACCAACGTTGACCATCAGTTGATTTTTCAATTTGGCGGCGAAAATTTAATTCACGATTTAGGTCTTGACCCCAACGATGCAGGCGAAAGAAAAACAGACCTTCAGCCGCAAGTAAAAATCTTTGGTTCTGGTAAATTGGCCCTCTCGCATATAGCAATTTTCAGAGATATTCACTACACTGCCAGAAAGTTTGCCAACAGCCCCGCACAGGGTAGGGCAATAGAAGGTTCACCGTTTATCCTCAGGGAAAATGAGTTCTTCGTGCTGGGTGACAATAGTCCCAGCAGCGAGGACTGTAGGTGGTGGAGCAACGAGGGCGTGGCAAATAGAGGTCTGACCTACCGTGCAGGTGTTGTCCCGCGTGACTATCTGGTGGGCAAGGCACTACTTGTCTATTGGCCGCAGGGCTTCAAAATCTTTGCCAGAGATTCTTTGGGGATTGTCCCTAATATCGGCCAGATGCGGCTTATCTACGGCGGCTCAAACGAAAACGAGTCGGTAACTGGTAACTGGTAATTGGTAACTATTTAACCAATCACCATTTAATCAATTACCATTTAACAAAATTAGATGAGATAAAAAATGTCTAACGGGATGAACGTACTTTTAATCGGTAGTGGCGGACGTGAGCATGCAATCGCATGGAAATTGGCTCAATCAAAAAACATAGGCAAACTCTACATCGCACCTGGTAACGCGGGCACAGCTCAATGTGGAGAAAATATTCCTATCGGCGCCACAGATATCGACAAGCTCATGGACTTTGCAAAGCAAAAAACCATAGGGCTTGTGGTAGTCGGGCCGGAAGACCCACTGGCGGCAGGAGCTGTTGATGTATTTGAAGCAGCGGGTATAAAGGCATTTGGGCCCGGCAAGGAAGCGGCACGACTCGAAGCGGATAAGGCATTTGCAAAACAATTGATGCGCTCCAGTGCTATATCTAACGCTGAGGGCAGAATCTTCGACAGATTCAAAGACGCCAAGGCATATATCGCCAGCAGGGACGATGCGTTGGTGGTAAAAGCAGCAGGTCTTGCAAAAGGCAAAGGTGTTTTTGTGTGTGATGACCCTTCTGATGGTATTTTGGCGGCTGAGAAGATAATGTGTGATAGGATATTCGGCGAGGCGGGTGACAAAATCATCGTGGAGGATAAACTGTTAGGCGAAGAGGCCTCGATACTTGCCTTTGTGGACGGTCGAAATATCTACGTTATGGAATCATCACAGGACCACAAACCCATCGGCGATGGCGATACGGGCCCAAATACCGGCGGGATGGGTGCTTACAGCCCTGCACCTGTGGTTACCGATGAGCTGATGAATCAAATCAGTCGTGAAATTCTTGTGCCGGTGGTCGATGGAATGAATCGCCACGGCACACCATATAGAGGTGTGCTGTATGCCGGGCTTATGATAACTTCCGGCGGGCCGAGAGTGCTGGAATTTAATGTTCGTTTCGGTGACCCTGAGACCCAGCCCATTTTGATGCGGCTAAAAAGTGATTTGCTGAAAGTTCTGCTGGCGGTTTGTGACGGTACCCTGGACAAGGTTAGTCTCGTGTGGGACCAGAGGCCGGCTGTGTGTGTGGTGATGGCTTCAGGGGGTTATCCAGGGAATTATGAAAAGGGAAAGAAGATAACCGGCCTGAACGAAGCCGAACAAATTCAGGACGTTGTCGTATTTCACGCTGGAACCAAGAATCAAAATGGCGATATTGTTACCAACGGCGGCAGGGTCCTTGGTGTAACGGCGCTCGGGGAGACAATTGCAGATGCAAAAGAAAGAGCATACGAAGCTGTAGATATGATAAAATTCGATGGTGCTTATTGCCGCCGTGATATTGCGGAAAAAGCAATTAAGAAGAGATAACTCGTACTTAGCGGAGTAGTATTTGCAGTTGATAATTGCGCTGCGGGCTTAAATCCGCCAGACGTAAGGCGGATAAAATTTCCTGTGTTTTCTATGGTTAGTTTCAGGACTCAAAGCTCAAAACCAAAAACTATAGTACGCTGGCTTCTGCGAGTTTTGCTGCTGGTCATTGTATTATGGCTTGTTTTTTCCCTGGCAGGTTGGGTACTTCCGCATATTGCCATCGGTCAGATTGCTGAACTGACCAATGCGAAGGTGCGGGTCAAGTCGATAGATTTCAATCTTGATGGTTCTGTCTTTATCAAGAAACTTGTCATCAGTCCTTATCGGCAGCAGGGCCCGGATGATGAAATACTCACGGCCGAAACGGTATATGCTCGTTTTGAAAAGGTGAGTTTATTGAAACTACGGCCGCGGTTGAAAGAAATAGAAATAGATGATTTTGTTTTCAACGCCCAATATAATTTGGATACAGAGCAGTGGAATATAGCTTCGCTTAAAATCAAGCCCCGCCTTTCGGGAAAGCAGGGCACCGGAGCGATGCCGCTTGTGAATCTCGAACGGGGCAAACTCCGATACAGTAAGGTCTCAAATGACCAGATTAAGGTTGTTGCGGAAATACCTGTTGATATGAAGTTTGGGCCTGCTGAAGAGAGACAGGATACTTACAGCTTCGAGATAACAACAGCCAATTTAGCCAGTGGTTTTGGCAAAAGTTACCTGAGAGGGTTCTACCAGCCCCCCCTGCAGCTTTCTGCGAAAGCAGAAGCGGGGGCGGGCAAGCCGGGCAATATCATATTTGCAGGTGGAATATCGTCGGCTGATATTCTGCCGGAGGGCATGGCTCCCGTAAGGGATGGCCAAGCCCACAAGCCCGCTGCGCTTGAGATGGCATGGGTGATTGAGGTCTTGGCCGGCGAGTTACAATATGATGGGGAAGATTTCTCATTAGAACTTAGCATAAAAGATTTTCATTCGAAGCAAAGTCCCTCGCTGGATAAGTTGGCACAGCTCGCACCATCATTTCTGCAAAATTTCGGCGGATTTACTGCTCTGCAGGGGTTCTTCAACAGGTATGTTCCTGCAGGATGTATTGATATTGACCTTGAGACATCCGGCAGCTTAAAGCGCCTGGGAGAAAGCAAATTGGCCGGCAAAGTCTATTGTAAGGACGTCTCGATTTGCGACCGCAGGTTCCAGTATCCTATAGAGCACCTGACCGGCCAAATAGATTTTACCGAGACAAGGGTGTCGATGAACAATCTAAGCGGCCAGCATGGTGACGTTAAGCTTTTCTTTAACGGGTGGTCCGGGGGCTTTGGACCGGACTGGCAGTACGAAACCCGGATGACAAGCGACAACATGGTCCTGGATAATGACCTGTATGATGCATTGAGCGAAGGGCAAAAGGAGTTCTGGACGGCTTTTTCCCCCAGCGGTCTTGCAGCGATAGATTACCGTCTCAGCCGGAAGTCTCCAACGGACACAAAAAGTAACCTGGTTGTCGAACTGCTTGGTACCGAGGCTACGTACAAACATTTTCCTTATCCATTGAAGAATCTTACCGGCAAGCTCTTTTTTGACTGCGATGGCATTACCTTTTCAAATGTGGTTTCACAGGTAGACGGCAGAAAAATTGTCATCAATGGCAAAGCACTAACTGCTGGTACAGATAGACCAATATACGATGTTGCAATCGACGTGAATAATATCCCGTTGGATTCAACGCTGGAGTCGGCATTATCTGATGTGCAAAGACAGCTATATGCTCAATTTCGTCCTGCGGGTCTGGCCGATGGTGAGGTTAAGGTTTTTACTTCCAGGGAGGATGTTAACGTAGCAAACTATATAGCTGATTTGTCTTTCAGAAAATCCTCTTTGGATTCGACTCGAATTCCGCTGGCTATATCAGATATCTCAGCGAAAGCCGTTTTCACAGACGATTCAGTACGTATAGATAGTTTTGCCGGCCGGCACGCAGGAGGTTTGCTTTGCTTGACCGGCCAGGCCTGGCCGGATGAAAAGGGCAACCTGCGATATAAGCTGAAGTTAGATGCTAAAGGCGCGCAGTTGAATGAGCAGCTGTTTGATTTGCTGCCCGAGCCATTGGAAAAAATCGTCTCTGAATTTCAGCCGGATGGCAAAATAGACTACAAGGCCGATTTAAACAAAACCAACCTCGACCCTAACGATTATCCTGACTATAATATAGACGTAACTTGTCTGGATGATAGCATCAATTGCAAATGGTTCGCTTATCCACTAAAAGACATCACCGGCAATTTAACGATAACCAAAGATTATATCAAACTAAGAGATATTATTGCGACCACCGTTGAAGGTATTCATATTGAGGGACCCCGCCTTGCGGGAACCCAGCCGAATGCCTCGACTTTAAAAATAAACGGCGAGGTAATTTTGGCCGATAGTGTTTTCAGCGGCGGCTGGTTTGAGCTTTCGGCCAAGAACATTCTTTTGGACGAACAGCTTGGAATCGCTTTGCCTGAAAGTCATAAGGCCTTTTACTCACAGCTGTCCCCCACGGGCCGGTTCGATGTGAATTCTTTCGGTATAAAAGTATCCAGCGATGAGAATGGCGAGAAGTATATTGATTTCGATGGTACTGTTAGATTCAAAGACTGCAATCTCGACTTACCTGCTGCCGTAACTGGATTAGATGTAGAATTCAAAACTAAGGGTTCGTATAAGACCGGCGAAGGTTTCCGGTGGGGCGATGCGATTCTTTTGGCAGGTAGTTTCAGGGTTGAGGGCAAAGCTTTTACTAAATTACGGGCAGATGTTTTTTATGACCCCGACCGACAAAGGTGGTTTACTGAGAATTTAGTTGCTGATTGTTATGGCGGCAGACT
>CAZZHL010000116.1:0-7263 GCA_964653945.1 uncultured Pirellulales bacterium | reverse complement strand
AACTCGAAGTACTCCACAGGACACCTAACGGTGGAAATACGAAATGGTTCGACCCGTTCGACACTTCGACCGTGCTCCCTTCGACAGGCTCAGGACAAGGCAGGGCAGGCTTTGCTCACCACAGGTTTGCGATTTTCGATTGAGAGAGATTGCTTCGCCCGCCCCTTCGGCGGACTCGCAATGACCCCTGCCGCGGACATTCGACTTGGTTCGACTTCGCTCACCACAGGTCGCTCAGTCCAGGAGCGGCAGGGCTAAACGGACCCACATACATTTTCCTAAAATCAGTCCGGCAGGGGGCTCCAAGGAGATGTTTCACGTGGAACGGGCTGGATGAGTAGATGAATGAATGAGTAAACGCGTTGATGAGAGTGTAGAGCGTCCCCACGTTTTCTTAAGTAGGGGGGTGTCCCCGCATTTTCTTTTAGAAAATAAGAGCGGGGATGAATCCACCACGTCTTCCTTCAGAAAATAAGCGTGGGGATAAACGAAATTGAGTTAGTTGGATATTTATCTAATAAATTAGTTCGTTGTTCATAGTTTGTAGTTCATTGTTTCCGGCTTCGTCCATTAGGGACTACCCGCCTTCAGCGAGGTCTCGCCAAAAAGCGGACGCCGTGACAAGACGCCGTGACAAGACGCCGCGACAAGTCGGCGGATAAGCCCACCAGACAGAGCGGCGGACCCTTCGACGGTTCGACGAAGCTCACCGCAGGACAAGCTCAGGGCAGGCAAGCATTGTTGGCGATAGGCGGATAGATTGTGAAAGTGAACACATTCACAATTTTAGCGAAATGGTGAATAGTGAATAGGAAGCTTAGGAAACGAAGGAGAGGCGAAAATGTTTGACTGGGATTGGGGGTTTGGGTATAATGGATGTGACGTTAGAATGAAGCTTAATAAGCGAGGAAGTGAAATAGTTTTGAGTTTTAAGTGTTGAGTTTTGAGTTGAGCGGAATCAGTAGTCTTGAGTTCATAGTTCGTAGTTTCCGCCAGACAGAGCGGCGGACAAGCATTGTTGGCAGGCAGCGGGTACAGGGAAATTTGAATTTTGAGAATTAAATATGATTGAAAAGAAAATATTCGTCGGCAGAAAGGCGGAATTAGAGCAATTCATAAAGGCCCTCGAATACCCACAAGGACAGGCGATTCTTGTAGTCGGCCAGACGGGCATGGGAAAAACCTGGCTTATCAATAAGATGGCGGAGATTGCGGAGAAGCACCCGTACCTAAAATGCGGCTGGGTGAGATACGAAGTTACGCCAACAGACAGCGTTGATTCAACAACGGCTCTTATGATGGATAATGCGTTCGAGGCGGCGCAAGTCACAGAGCGTTCTTTTGACGGCACCACCCGACGATTGGAACAGTGGCGAAGTTTTTTAAATGTTTTTAATATCGGTGATTTGATAATGAGCTTGCAGCGAGACCCGCAGCGGAGCACGCGTGACCAATTTCTGGAACGATTGAGACTGGTTTCCGATCGTATGCCGGAAGGAGGGCGGGCGATATTTATTATCGACCCGGAAAAATATATGCAGGAAAAGAGCGACCAGCCGTGGGCAATTGTAGTTAGAGATTTGCCGGAGAAGATAAAGTTCGTCTTTGCGCAACGGCCTGAGGATGTTTTGGTTGAGAGTGAGACGTTTGAAAGATTAAATAATGTAGTAAGTATTCCACAGGAAAATCTGGATGTCCTTGAGGATGAGGCGGTTGATGATTTGCTGAATCAGCGAATTGGAGGTTTGGGATATTCTATTACTGAGGTTCGAAAAGTTTTGAATAGATTCGAGGGATACCCTTATGCACTCGGTGCGGCATTAGATTTGCTTGAGGCAGGAACAAAATTAGAAGAGCTGCCGAAAAAACCAGAGCCAATAAAGTTTGCAGAAAAACAATGGCAGAAAGTCTGCGACAATAAAGATGGTGCGATTGAGCTATTTGAGGCATATGCGGTTTTGGAGGTTGGTGTGCCTGATGAGGTTGTTGAAGTCGTGAGCGGTTTGAAACCGGCCAAACGTAAAAGGGTAATGGCTGACAGGTTTATTCGAGGATTGCTAAGAGAAGAGACAGACGGCAAGCGAATTTATCATGCGATATTGACGGATTACATATTGGGGCAAATCGGAGAAAATGAGAGAAAGGAATATCACGGGCGGGCGGTGGATGTTTATCGAGAGAAATTGCAAAGGGCAGAAAAGGAGCAGACAAAGCCGGATGAATTGGCGGCGATGAGATTGGCAGAGCATGTCCTGGCGGCGGAAGAAAAAGAGGCGTTTGTTTATGCGTTTGTGAATGAATGTGGCGAAGCGCTGATTAACCTTGGGTTTCTGGATGCTTTTATCGGATTGTCTGAGCGGGCACTGACGCTAACTGAAAAGGATTCAGAAAAAGAGGTGATAGTTACAGGCAATTTGGGGCTGATTTATCAAACCAAAGGTGAGCTTGATAAGGCCGAACAGATGCACAACAAGTCGCTGGAGATAGCGGAGAAGCTTGGGCTACAAGAGGTGATAGCAAGTGATTACGGAAATTTGGGGGCGATTTATCTAAGGCGAGGTGAATTAGATAAGGCAGAACAGATGCTTAAAAAGGCGCTGGAGATTGAAAAGAAGTTAGGCAGGCTTAAAGGAATGGCAAGTGATTACGGAAATTTGGGGATAATTTTTAGAATGAGGGGGCAGCTTGATAAGGCCGAAGAGATGCACAAAAAAGCACTGGAGATTGATAAAAAGCTCGGTAACAAAAAAGGGCTGGCAGCAGATTACGGCAATTTAGGGTTGATTTATATGGATAAGGGCGAGCTTGATAAGGCCGAAGAGATGCACAATAAGTCGTTAGAGATTGAAAAGAAGTTAGGTCGGCTTGAGGGAATGGCAGATGATTACTGCAATTTGGGAGGGATTTATCGAAAGAGGGGTGATTTAAGCAAAGCCAGAGAATACTGGGAGAAGGCAAGGGAATTATATAAGAAAATCGGAATGGAGCCGGATGTAAAGAAGGTGGAGGGGTGGATTGGGGGGCTAAAAGAGTAAATGAGTAAATGAGTAAATGAGTAAATGCGTAGATGAGTAGATGAGTAGATGAGTCCCCACATTTTCTTTCAGAAAATAAGAGTGGGGATGCATACAGCGGACAGAAAAAGATAAATAAAAAATTAAATATCAAAAAGCAAAATTACATATCAAAATTCAAAACGAGATTGCTTCGTCGCTTCCTCCTTCGCCCCTTCTTCGCATAAAGCTACGAAGGGCTACGGAGGACGGGTCGCTCGCAATGACATTCCAAATAAATGAACGTCAATTTGTTAAGCCGGCGATGGCGGAGCCGATGAGGGTGGCATTGTCAATGCCGACGATTTCACAGTATATGCCGTGCTTGCCTTCGAGGTACTGCTTGAGATAGAACTCGACGCGGGATTTGAGGCCTTTCATCTGATAAAAGGTTGTGCCCTCGGCAACAATACAAATAGGACGTGTTGGGTCGGTTCCCTGCTCTGATTTGATAGACATAGCAGACAAATTTATCGCAGTTAGCTTAGCCGCCCGCTCAGTCAGACGGTCGGCTATATAATATATGGTAAGCGCATCATCCCTCGGCTCGGAGGCCGAGAGGCCTTCGGCAGGACCACCCTTTTTACCCGCCTGGGCGAGGTCTGACCGACAGATTTTTGCAAGCAGATTATCGCCATAAGGATAGTACATAAATTCATTCATGTCCTTGGTTTCAAGGTCGGCCATCTTGCTAATCGCTTCGGCAACGGATTTGCTGAGCAGGCCGTCTTTGCCCGCCTTTTTGAGCATCAGCAGGCAGATAGTTCCCAGATATGCACCCGAAATCATCTTTTCAAATTTGTGCTCGCCGGCATTGTTGGTGGTTTTGTCAAAAGCAATATCGATTTTGCCGTGATGACCCCGGCCGAAGCAGCCGGATTCGGTATTGATAATCTGGCTTTTCGTCGGGTCAAGATTTTTGACTTTTTTGATGTTACTGTTTTTTTCGACGTAGCAGCAGTTGGTGCCGGTGCCTAATATGAAGCCGATATAAGAACCAAAGGTCCTGTTTTTATAGCCGACGCCCGCCAATAGCGTTACGACAGTGTCGTTAAGCAGGACGATGTTTTTATCGCCTCCTAGCCCCATTGCAGCCATTGCGCTGTTGAGGTTCTCACCGATGAGCAGGCCTTCAACCTCCGGCGCTTTTACCTTTTTCGAGAAGCGGATAAGCCGGCCGTCCTTGTTGGGATACATTTCAACTGCGTAGGAGAAGCAAAAGCCGATACTGTCGGCTGTGTTGGCGACGTCTCTTTCGACTTCGCTCAAGACAGGCTTGATGTAGCCGGCCATGGTCTTGAAAAATTCGTCTTTGCCGATTTCCTTCTTGAGGCCGGGCATCTTGTATAAACTAAGGTTTTCTATAACGGGATTTTTCTGCTCGTCGAAATAGACCGTAGCGACCCTGAAGTTCGTGCCGCCGGCATCGACGACGATTACGCGCTTGTTCGCCGGGACATCGGCCCCGACCTCGATGTAGGTGGGTATCATCTCGAGGGTGCTTTCTCGGCCCGCAAGGCCCTGCTCTGCATCTTCTAAAAATGCCTTGACCTCCGTATCAATATCAACGTCAAGGTGGTCCATCTCGTATTTTCCAAGAAAACTGATGACGTTTCCGGCTACGGCTCGGCGCTTCGCCGAGACGAGTTGTCTTATTTTCTCCATTTTTGCATCTCCTTATCTAACGAAGGGTTTTTAAAGCGTCTAACATTAGGTTCGACAAGCTCACTATAAAAATGAAAAAGACACAGATTTACACTGTTTATAGTTCATTTTTCTGTGGCCAAATCTCTTTTTGTTAGGGTTTTTAATCTTTGTAACCATCGGGGTGCTCACTATGCCATTTCCATGCGGTTTCTACTATTTTTTCAAGCTCCGGCAATTCGGTTTTCCAGCCAAGCTCGGTTTTTGCTTTGGCAGAATCGCAGACGAGGACAGGTGGGTCACCCGGCCGACGGTCGGACTCCGCCACCTTGAAATCTTTACCCGACACCTTTTTCACAGTATCAATTACCTCACGGACGGAGTAACCCTTGCCGTTGCCGAGGTTGTAAATCATCTCCGATTCCTTATCGAGCTTACTCAATGCCAACAGATGCGCCCTGCATAAATCCTCGATGTGAATGTAATCTCGAATGCAGGTCCCATCCGGCGTAGGGTAATCGGTTCCATAGATTTTGATTGCGTCGGACCTGCCGAGCGCGGCGAAAATGGTCAGCGGAATCAGGTGAGATTCGGGCCTATGGTCTTCGCCGAGAATGCCGTCGCTGCCGGCACCAGCGGCATTAAAATACCGCAGAGCCGCATATCGCAGTTTTCCAGTCCGGCTCTGGTGATGACACATCCTTTCGACTGCAAGCTTGGTTTCACCGTAAGGATTGATGGGCTGACTTGGGAAATCCTCTATGATAGGTACTTTTTTAGGTATTCCATATACGGCGGCGGAGCTGCTGAAGACGAATTTCTCGACGCCGACTACTTCCATCGCTGCCAGCAGCGTGCGTGTGCGACCGACATTATTATCATAAAACTGCAAGGGATACTTGACTGATTCACCGGCTTCGGTAAAGGCGGCAAAGTGCATTACCGCTTCGATTTTGTATTTTCGAAGTGTATCGATGAGTAACTGGTAATCAGCTAAATCACCCTCGATAAGCTCCGCCCGGGCTTCGCCTCCGGCTACGCCGAGGCGAGCAGATTTAACCGCCTGGAGATGGCCTTTGCTGAGATTGTCAAAAACGATAGGTTCATGGCCCTCGGCAGCGAGCATTGCCGTCATATTACTGCCGATATAGCCGGCGCCACCGCAAACCAATACTCTCACTTTTCACCCCCCGTTGCGACTCGCTTTTGACCCGTTCGGGACACGAGCCGTTTTTTGATTCGCTTTAATATATCCGTTACAAGCCGTTTGTCCTGACCCAGATTGACCCAGGCAGCTTGTCCCTGCTCGGGGCGCCGCAGCTGAAGTACCTGCAATGAATGAGTGCTTTCTGAAAACATTCCGGGTGCTTGTGCCCTGCTGGTTGTTTCGCGCTGCGGCAGAGACAATCTGTATACCAGCGCATCGCAGCCGACGCACAGCTTTTCTTCGGCCTGGCTGACATTCAATTCGACAACCCTTCTGATAGTATGCAGGTTTGATAAAGCTGCGTTTTCAGGGCCGACGTTGTCCTTACGCCAAAACTCAAAGAATTGTGCGCCGGACAGCGGCTGAGTCCTTATAAAACCGGTATCAGGGTCGGCTTTGTCGATAGCAAAATTCATCTTAATCAGGGCATCTTCGGCTATTTGCATCGCCACCGCCTTATCCATATCCGGCATGCATATTCGGTCGACTGCTTCATATTGCTGCTGCCTGGCACATCCGGCCAATAGATTCGACAAGCTCACTACAAGTATGATTGCACAAGCCATAAGGGCATAAGAGTACTTTTTATTCTTCATTTCAAGTTCTCCCAATTTTCAGCTGATTATATAGCCAGTGTGCTTTTAACTCAACCCCGTTAGAAACTTTTTTTATCAGGCCATCCGTTGTACTAATACCAATTGCGATTAAAATTTGCGCTTATGTCATTTCGACCGAAGGGCCACAAAGTGGCCAGTAGTGGAGAAATCTGTTAAAATAGATTTCTCGACTCGCCTACGGCTCGCTCGAAATGACACGAATAAGCGCATTAATTATTCGCAATTGGTATAAGGTATGCCTCTAACAAAGGGGTCAAGAAGGAAATGCTTTTTTTAGATTAACAAAGATACTTGTATTACGGCACGTCCAGGCAATTGGGCTCAATACCAGGACCATCCGGCGGCTCTTTTACGTTCCAGTTGTTAATAATCATAATCAAGTCGCCGAAATGAACAGGAAAGTATCCGCTCTTTGAGCTGCCTTCTGTTTCGTGGTCAAAGTCGGCACAGATGTTAGGGTCAGGCCAGGCAAGTATCGGCTTACAACCCGGCTGAGCCCATGCCCATGTATTCCAAGCACCCAGCAGCACGTTCAAGTCGTTAAAATGAACATAGTAGTATCCGGTCTTCAAGCTGCCTTCCTTATGATTATCTGCATCACCATGACACTGTCTCGGATAGCACCAGCAGGGCGGTCTGCCGACTCTAACCCACTTGTCATAGTGCGGATGACTCATGGGAAAGCACTCTATATGCAAAGTAACCAAAACAGTTCGTGGACTGTTTCCCGCGTTAGGGTCGG
>CAZZHL010000115.1:0-7338 GCA_964653945.1 uncultured Pirellulales bacterium | reverse complement strand
TAATAAGCTCTTTTATCATCGTAAGGTGGCCATAATCGTGCACCTGCTTGGGATTATTACAACCAACAACTCCCGCTGCACCCCGCAAACGCCCTGAAATAATAGCATCGTTCAATGGTCGGTAGCTGCCGCGGAATCGGCCGCCAAGATTATAAAAAATATTTTCCGTCGTAAATCCTGCTATCCCGCGTTCCATTAACTTCGGAATCTTGGCCTCACCTTTCCTGTTCTTAAAATTCTCAATACCAATTTTGATGATTTCCCGTGCGATTTCTACCGCCCTGTCTTCATCAAATTCAATATGTTCTGCTCCTTCGATTTTGCACTTCGGCGAGGTGGTAATCAGCTTGGTATGAAAACAGCCGGACAGCGACCCCAGCGCAGGCATAATACACTGCACATCCACTAACATAACCTCCACCACGCCGGTCATTACAGCCAGTTCCTGTTGCAGGAAATTGCCCGCAACGGGTATGCCGTGGCGCATAAGTATCTCATTAGCAGTGCAGCACATACCGGCAAGGTTGATGCCGTCCGCACCTTTGTCTTTGGCCATTTTTACCAGTTCGGGTTCCTGGGATACCGCCACGATTATGTCTGACAGAGTCGGCTCGTGGCCGTGCACAATTATATTGACCTGCTTGGCGTCAAGGACACCCAGATTGGCACCGAACCGAATCGGCTGAGGGCTGCCAAACAAGATGTCCGAAAGCTCCGTTGCTACAAGCGACCCGCCCCATCCATCAGACAGACACGCTCGCAGACCCTGCTTCACAAGATTCTTGTAGTCTGAACCTACGCCTATGTGTGTCCTGTGCATAATCTCAACAATTTCACGGTCAATTGAACGAGGAGTTACGCCGAATTCTTTCCAGACCTTCTGCCTGGCTGGTGGCGCATAAGCCGAGGCGCTGACAAGTGTCCCCTCCTGCCTGCCGAACTCAACCATTACCGCATCAGCCAAATCAGAAGCAATTTCCTTTGTTTCTCTGCGTTCCACCTTGATGCCGTATCTTGCCGCAACTTCTCTCAATTTCAGCTCGTCTTTTATCATATAATCAGAACTTTCGTTCTCGATCGCCATTTTGAATGTATGGGCGATGTCCCTGCCGTGGTCGGAATGGGCCGCAGCACCTGCGGCAACCATCCGCACCAGGTTCCTCGCTGCAATGGTATCAGCAGTAGCACCACATACACCTGCCTTCGGGCCATCTTCAAACGGGTCGATTCGGCAGGGTCCCATCGAACAATTTCGGCAGCATATTCCAAGTTTGCCGAAACCGCATTGAGGTTGCTGTGCTTCAAATCTATCCCAGGCGTTCTCTATGCCCGCTTCACACATATGCCCGAGCATTTCCTGTGACGCTTGGTCACTACTACGCTCTTTCGGTTTCATAAACAATACCCCTGTACTCGATTAATCTTATGAACAAGAAAATACCTTTTATCACATTTGACTCTAAATTTCAAATAACACTTCCTAATCCACATTTTTATCGCAGCTTATATCACATTTGCCTTTCTTCAACTACTATAACAGCTCTTATCTGCTCTACGGTCTTCGATTTCCTGCATTTCGGACACAGCTGCATAAGCTCACGAAATTCTTTACTGCTGATTTTCAATTTATCCAAAGCCCACTCACTTACCTGCTCGCTGACTACCGGCGCTCCACACTGCTTACAAGTAAGCAACTTCACTCGTGATTTAAATGGTGATATTTCCACCTCCTGCTGGTCATGATGAATCCTCAACTTTATAGTACCAACCGGGCAAACAGCGGCACAGGCACCACAACCAATGCAATCCTCGGATGGCTGCCTAAAGGGAGCCGCCACAACCCGCTCAACACCTCGACAGGCAAATCCAATAGCCGATTTACCGATTATCTGCTCACATACGCTAACACATAAGCCACAAAGGATACAATTTCGCTGACTTTCTGTAACTTTCGGATAACGTGTTCCTTTCACACCCATACGTTCAGCCAATGCCTTCAGCTCCTCGCTCTCCGGAGACCTGGCAAGCAATAACTCCATAACGCCGTTCCGCGCACTCTTTGCCCGTTCGCTATAAGCATAAACTACAATATCTCGCCGCACTGGATAATTGCAGGCAGTAACCAGCTGCTTCCAATCACCCCGGTCAAGCTCTACCATGCAGATTCGACAAGACGCATCGCTCGAAACAGCCGGATGATAACACAGAGTAGGAATCCAGACCCCGGCTTTGTTGGCGGCATCCAAAATCGTTGCGCCTTTTTCAACCTCAACCTTACAACCATCTATAGTTACCGTAGGCAATTATTCACCTCTTATTTATACTTTCAATACCGCCGTGAAGGGACATTTCTCCCAACATATTCCGCAGAGCGTACACTTTTCCTGATTAATCACATGTGGAACCTTCTTTTCTCCGGTTATCGCATCAGCCGGACAATTCTTCAAACAAATCCCACAAGCCTTGCACGCATCAGGGTCTATCTCATAACGAAATAGTCCCCGGCATTCCTTAGTCGGGCAATGTCTGTCCAAAATATGAGCATCATATTCGTCACGGAAATAACGTAGGGTAGAGAGAACAGGGTTTGCGGCAGTCTTCCCAAGGGCACAAAGAGCTGTTCCTTCTAAAAGCTCTGCCAGGACCTCCAGACTTTCCACATCACCAACTTTTCCCTCCCCATCGGTTATCCGGTCAAGAATATCCAGCATTTGGGCCAAGCCTTCCCGGCAAGGCGTACATTTGCCGCAGGATTCCTTCTGGAGAAATTCGGTAAAGTATCTCGCCACATTAACCATGCAGGTGTCTTCATCCATAACAATCATGCCACCTGAACCCATCATAGACCCTAACTTCGTCAGTTCTTCGAAGTCAACCCGGGCATCAAGGTGCTCAGCAGGTATGCATCCACCAGAAGGCCCACCTGTTTGCACTGCTTTAAAACGTTTTCCGTCACGTATCCCCCCACCGATTTCGTCAACAATCTGTCGAAGTGTGATTCCCATAGGAACCTCTACAAGACCGGTATTGACTACCGTTCCAACCAAGCTGAATACCTTTGTTCCTTTGGATTTTTCCGTGCCCATCATGGCAAACCATTCTCCACCATTGTTGATAATAGCGGGGATGTTGGCCCACGTTTCTACATTATTGAGATTGGTGGGTTTTCCGTTAAGTCCACTTTCTACCGTATGAATATATTTCGCCCTCGGTTCACCCGGACGACCCTCCAGTGACGCCATCAACGCCGTGGACTCACCACAGACAAATGCGCCACCACCGCGGTTAATCTTAATATCGAAAGAAAAAGTACTACCCAAAACGTTCTGACCTAACAGCCCCATTTCCTTTGCTTGCAAGATAGCTATTTTCAGATGCTCAACAGCAAGGGGATATTCGTTTCGGACATAGATATAGCCATACTCCGACCCGATAGCATACGCCCCGATGAGCATGCCCTCAATGACAGAGTGAGGATTTCCTTCCATAATGGAGCGGTCCATAAAAGCCCCAGGGTCACCCTCATCGCCATTGCAGACAACATACTTTGGAAAACCTTCGGCTTCTCGGCAGGAACGCCATTTTCGTGCAGTTGGGAAGCCACCGCCGCCACGGCCTCTAAGTCCCGACACATCAACCTCTGAAATGACCTCTTCCGGCGTCATTGAGGATATAACCTTCGCAAAAGCACTATATCCCCTTTCTGCAATATAATCAGTGATTTTTGTTGGGTTAATCAGACCGTTATTGGCAAGAACAATCCGTTCTTGGACATTATAAAAAGGTATATCCTCTGCTCTCTCAGCCCTTTTGCCTGTGCCGGGGTCCTCATACAACAGTCTTTCAACTATCCTGTCACCGAGGACAGTTTCACGGAATATCTCAGCAACGTCAGGTTCCTCAACACGTTGGTAGAAAATTCCCTTCGGCTCTACCACAACAATAGGACCACGCTCGCAAAATCCATGGCAACCAACGCATTTGGCCTCTACCTGGATATCCTGGCCGGATTGTTTCACTGCCTCACAAAAAAGCTCATACAATCTGCGCGAACCCTTGGCAGCACAACCTGTTCCGATGCAAACTCTCACCGATTTAGAAACCGAGCCTTTACGGCTGTGCAATGCCTGGGCAAAAGTTTCGATATCTGCAGCGCTATTAAATCTATCAGGAATACTAATCACGCAGCACTCTCCTTCGCAGCATTCTCAGTCAGCTCCTCCTCAGGACAAAGGCTGTGCAGGACTTCAAGTGCAGATTGGGGGGTAACACCATCATAATATTTCCCATCCACTACCATCACCGGCGCAAGGGCACAAGCTCCTACACAGTTTACCGCCTGAAAGCTAAAAAGCCGGTCGGCAGTGGTACCCCCGGGTTCCACTCGGAATTCTTTAGTGATAACCTCACAAATCTTTCCGGCTCCTTTAAGGTAACACACTGTGCCCATGCATAATGTCACCTCGTGTGCACCTTTTGGTGCAAGCCGGAATGATGAATAGAATGTTGCCACCGCATATATACGGCTCAATGGAACATCAAGCCGTTTTGACAAACAATGCAGATGCTCTGCCGGCAGATAACCACATTCAGCCTGTATGTCCTGCATTATGGGTATGAGCATTCCATACTCACCACCATAATTATCAACAATCTGTTCTATAAGCTCATTTACTTTCGCCATGTCTATTATGACCTTATGGCCTCATTATCAAAAAGGTCTTTTGAATAATAATCCGTCTTAAATTAAACGGTCTCGATAGTCACCTCCTTGCTTCTTTTGCGTAACTCTTCAGCAATTTCCCGAACAATAGCCAACTTCATACCCAGTTGTCGTGGAAGGTCGGGATTTTGATGGGCAGGATTAACGCCCTGACCTACTATGAAATGAATATGGTCAACATCCAAACACAAACGAACCAACGCTGAAGCCCCATCAGTACGGAATTTCACCGTTTCTTTATTAGCGCCTGAATGAAGCAGGTTATTAGTCCTTGTAAGGGTTAGTATACCTTCGGCCGTTAGGTCAATACCCTCTATCCTGGCAACCGGCGGAACATCTGGGTGCATCGTAGCCAAGTCTACTTCTAATGACTTATCGCCCAGATAACGAGCAACAAGCTTTGCCGTAGTTCCGCCACAAACAGCCAGAAAGCCGGCCCGTTGCGAAAATCTATCAACCACCGACTTATCAGTATTTCTATCTCTGGGTGGGCCTGTCAATACAGTGGCCATAAGCTTTTGCCGAGCCTTTATAACAACCACACTAACATCATCCCCGGGCTTGTCACAATATAGTTCCCAGACGGCCTGTGCCAGCTTATCAGCCAGCTCCTGCGCTGTAATATCTGGGTGACAATGCTCCTCGAGGTATCGCACGACCTGGTCAAGACCCCATCCAAGAGGATAAAGGCCGCCGATTCCGGCATTTACTACACCATCAGAGACAAAGACAACCCAATCTCCGATTCTTAGTTTTAGCTCCGATTCGCGAATGGTTTTGCCTTCGATGTGGCGTTCCTCATAGGTGACAGGGACGGACTTCCGCTGCCGTAAAATGATGACCGGCGGGGTGTCAAATTCCACTACCCGAGTACTGCCGCCGGAGAAAAATTGTCCAATGGCAAACGTACTATAAGCGAGCTTTCTCACCTCACACACCGGCAGTGTCTTACCCAATGTCTCCACTACTTCGCCGAGTGATAGTTGATTCTCCATCATATGCATAACAATCCGAGTGGTTAAGATAGATAGAATGTTGGCTTTAACTCCACTTCCCAACCCATCAGAAAGTGCAAGTGTGACGGAATCAGCATGACGCCCAATAGCCACATTATCACCGCACAGCTCTTCGCCATGCTTTTGAAATTGCTTGGTGCCCCACTCGTAAAACAACTTCATTACTTACCTTCTTCTTTATAAAGGGACATGAGCTTCATCAAAAGTACCTTGGTTTCCGCTGTAGTCTCACCCAGAAGTCTCGCTATCTCCTGTGCCGTTTGCATCTGCCGAGAGATTACCTCCTGCGCCCGCTTCAGAGTCTGCGCTTTTAGTTCAAGAAAGTCCTTTCTGGCCTTTTCCTCCTCAGAAATATCAATGAAAATACCGCAATATAAATCTTCACCCTCAATCGGAAAAATGCCAACCCGAAAGCTGACCCCATGCTCAGGAATGCTCTCTTTGACCAAAAGTGAACCGCCCGCAGCAATCGCCCGTTCAAAACAATCAGAATGAACGAATTCCCTGGCTGGTTTACCTAAAAGTTCATCGTCAGCACATTCGAACATGATGCGAAAAGCAGGATTGATAAAACGAATCCTCGTTTGTTTATCAACAAGAAGAACCCCATTGGGCGTATGCCGCAAGATGGCACTTGTATGCGCTCTTACTTCACTTTCCGGAACTTCCACGTTTAACTCTCCTCTTGCCGGAGTCCTTTGCAGAACCTTTCGGCGTTTCTGTTTTTAGAGCCTCCGTTACCTTTTTTATGAACATCTTTGCTCCCTCCTCGACACTGGGACTGCTTAAAATCTTATCGTTGATTTTCCAATTAACGCCCTCTCCACATCGCTCCATGCAAAAAGAACCCTTCAACTCAACTTTATCCTGAATACCTTCTTTTTTCAGGTAGTCGTTGAAACGAGCTATCATCTCTCGGGCGCCCTTGATATGGCAAGAGCTGCCTACACATACGGTCACGGTTATCATTGAGTATTCTCTTTGAGTTTTTCTTTCTTAAGATTCTCTTTAATTGATAATACAAATTCACCTGCAACTCTCCGGCGTTTGCTATTTACCAATTCTCTTTCGTCTGCAAACTTCAATGCTTTTGTAGGACATGCCTCAACGCAAGCCGGTTCTTGCCCCTGCTTTGCACGCTCAAAGCAAAGGTCACATTTTACCATCACCTTACCGTCGCTCGATAAGTCAATAACACCAAACGGGCAAACCATAAGACAAAACTTACAACCAATGCACAAATCCCGGTCAATCAATACAGGACCTTCGGCATGCTGGCGATGAATAGCCTTAGTTGGACAAACTATAATACACGGCGCATCCTCGCAGTGCCTGCACTGCATGGGCACACCAAATTCTCCAACTGCTTCGACTGTTACTCTTTTTTGTGGTCTGGGTTGCTCTGTCACCGCCTCTTCAAGCACCTTAGACTCTGAATGTGCTACGGCACAGGCAATCTCACAACTTTTGCACGCTAAACATCTCTCGATATCTATTATTATAACTTTGCTCATCTTCATCCCATAAATAATCAAGCAACTCGTTTACGTACCACGGCCATCCTGGCCGTGGTATCACGGGCTGGAAGCCCGTGATACG
>CAZZHL010000114.1:0-7347 GCA_964653945.1 uncultured Pirellulales bacterium | reverse complement strand
ATCGCAGGCGAAGAATCTCCAATCTTACCGCCAAAAATGCCAATAAACGCGCCCAAGCCCGGCGTCTTGCAATCAACACTGTCGTTCAGGGCTCCGCTGCCGATTTAATTAAAGTGGCGATGATAAATATTCAACGGAAAATCAAAACCGAAGAACTGCCGGTAAAACTTATCCTGCAGGTCCACGATGAGCTTGTCTTCGAATTACCTAAAACACAAGTAGAAAAACATTCCAAATGGATATCCGAGCAGATGACAACCGCCATAAAGCTCGATGTCCCAATGAAAGTTGATATAACCTTCGGCCCAACGTGGCTGGGATAGTTCAGACGCAAGACCAATTCAGCGCATCAACCCCGCCCACAGGTGGCGGGGCTAATCGAGATTATGTTTATTAACGTACCAAATTTTTTGTGTTAATTCTCGTTCAGTAAAACAAAAACGTTTGTCGTAACCCTTGGTCCAGATACGGCCTTGACAGTTATGTTGCCAGAGGGCATGAGTGGTCACACTTTTGTACCTACCGGTGATTTCTTCCTCTTTTTGTTTCTTTTCAAAATCTTTAAGTTGCCAGGCAGAATCTGGCCATCTTTCACATATCCTCTTCCATCGCCGGGCAGCCAACTGCCATAAGTAGTCCAAGTCACCATGTATCCAATAATTGTGGACATATCTGAAATAATATAAATCCGGACAACAACAGGCAAATCCTTTTTGTTTAGCCCTGCCACCTGTGGGCAGGGTGATAAATATCAATAAAAATAAAAGCCCATGGCACAAGTCCGTACACAAAAGACCCCAGCCACAGGTGCTGGGGCTAATCATTCAATGCAATACATAATCTAAAATTCTTGACGTAAACACCTGCACGCACTAAAATCGTTCGATTCTAACATTATTTGAGGTTTTGGTATGGCTACGATTAATGAAAATTTCCTGAAACTAAAGGCAGGTTATCTTTTCCCGGAAATCTCAAGACGAATCCGCGCCCATAAAGAGAAAAATCCGGATGCGAAGATAATCAGCTTAGGCATAGGCGATGTTACACAGCCGCTGCCGGCGGCGGTAATATCCGCAATGAAAAAGGCAGTTGACGACCAGGCCAAAAAAGATACCCTGCGCGGATACGGGCCGGAACAGGGCTACGACTTTCTAATCAACGCCATAATCGAAAATGACTACAAAGCACGCGGCGTCAATATAGAATCGAGCGAGGTCTTTATCAGTGACGGCTCAAAATGTGATACCGGCAATATCCAGGAGATATTCGGCACGGAAAACATCATCGCCATAACCGACCCGAGCTATCCCGTTTACGTCGATTCCAATGTAATGGCGGGAAGAACTGGCCCTGCTAATGATGCAGGCCAATACGCAAAAATTGTCTATATGCCCTGTACCGCAAAAAATAACTTCGTGCCGGATTTACCCAAAAGTTCTATGGATATTATCTATCTATGCTTTCCGAACAATCCGACCGGTGCAGTCGCTACTAAAGAAATCCTCAGCAAGTGGGTAAAATTCGCCAGTGATAATAAATCAATAATCCTCTTTGACGCTGCATACGAATCCTTCATCACAGATGCATCTTTGCCGCACTCAATCTATGAAATAGATGGTGCAAAAGAAGTGGCGATTGAGTTTCGCAGCTTTTCCAAAACAGCTGGCTTTACCGGTGTCCGGTGCGCATTTACCGTCGTACCAAAAAAACTAAAAGCCTATACCAAAGACGGCAGGACGGTTGAGGTAAATCCCTTGTGGCACAGACGTCATTGCACAAAATTTAACGGTGCTTCCTATATCTCGCAGAAAGGCGCAGCAGCAATATATACCGCCGAAGGGAAAAAAGAAACGAAGAAAATCATCGATATATATTTGTCCAATGCAAAATTGATTTGTGATTCGCTGACTAAGCTCGGCTACGATGTCTATGGCGGGATAAATGCTCCGTATATCTGGTTAAAAACACCGGATGACTTAAGCAGCTGGGATTTCTTCGACCGTCTTCTTACAAAGGCCAACGTAGTCAGCACACCGGGTTCCGGCTTCGGACCATCGGGCGAAGGATATCTGCGACTTTCGGCCTTTGCGAAACCGGCTGACGCCAAAGAGGCAATGGAACGCTTCGCCAGGATTTAGAAATTCGGATTTTGAAATGACAACAGCTTACATCGGTCTTGGCAGCAACCTTGGCGATAGAGAAGGGCATATCGATAGCGCTATTAAACTTCTTGCTGATAACGAGCGCATCGAGCTTAGTCGTGTTAGTGATGTTATCGAAACTGCTCCGCTTGTCCGGATGAAACAGCCGAAATATTTAAATGCCGTTGCAGAATTAAAAACCACATTAAGCCCGGAAGATTTGCATAAGAAAATGCTTGAGATTGAAAGCTCGCTCGGCAGAGAGAAAAAACAAAAGTGGGCCTCTCGAATCATTGATTTGGACCTTCTGCTCTTCGGCGAAAATGTGATAAATCGCACTGATTTAATCGTGCCGCATCTTCAGATGCACCTGCGTTCGTTTATCCTGAAGGGCATCTGTCAGCTAAATGGTAATTTGCTTCATCCTGTTATAAAAGAATCTGTTAACGTGTTGGCTGACCGGCTAAATGGTCAGGATTTTGCTCTCAATCCGGATATTCTTCAACTGGTGAGCATTGCCGGCATTATCGGCGTGGGTAAAACTACTCTCGCAGAAAAACTTTCCGATTTACTTAACTGCAAGTGCATCCTCGAGGCCTACGACAAAAATCCGTATCTTCCACACGTTTATGCCGGAGATAAAGAGCTGGCCCTGGATTCTCAACTATATTTTCTTACCAGCAGAATAGCCCAGTTAAATCCCAGCGAATCGGCAGGCGGAGAGCTTGCCATTAGCGACTATATTTTCGAAAAGGAGCTTATTTATGCCCGGCGTCTGCTGAACACCGAGCAACTTTCTTTATATGAAAAGGTGTACCGGCCTTTCAGGTCGGAAGTTACCCAGCCGGTCCTGGTGGTATATTTAACCGATTCCGCTCAAAATTGCCTTGAACGTATCCACAGGCGCAATCGTCCCTACGAGCAGAAGATTGAACTGAAGTTCTTACAGGAACTGGATTCTGATTACCAGCAGCTCTTCGCCGATTGGAAGACCTGTCCGGTTATCAGGTTGTCAATGTCCGATTTCGACTGTGAAAACGCCGAAGATTTACAACGCCTTGCAGACCAGTTAAAATGTTATGTTGCTTGACCTGCATTGACAGGCATTAGCTGTCATTTAGTACGAGGGTTTAATATACTTTTCTGAGGTTGCATAATCTCGTGCGAAATAAAACGCTATTATTTGTTTGGCTGTTTGCTTTTATATTTTCCTGCATTTTATGTATTGTCCGTCTCTACCAGCATTACGTCTTCCAGACTAACTGTTATGATTTAGGGATTCATGCCAGCGTGGCATGGAATACTGCACACGGACGTTTATTTTACGAATCATTGCGGGGCATAAACTACCTGGCGGACCACTTCAGTCCGGTTCACATTTTGTTTATTCCCTTTGTGAGGCTGTTTGACCCGGCCAAAACTTTGCTTATTATACAATCGCTCGTGCTTGCAGCTTCCTTTCCAGCAGCTTATTTACTTGCCAGCAGGTTCACTCATTCGAAGGCATTATCACTCGGCACAGCATTTCTTCTGATTGCGAGTCCGTTCTTTCACTATGTAAGCCGGTACGATTTTCATCCTATAGCGTTAGCTGCAACGTTGCTGTTATGGCTGTTCTATTTTATGGAAACGAGGCGATGGAAGCTTTTTGGGGTTTTTTTAATACTATGCCTTTGTCTCAAAGAAAATATTCCGATAGCAATGTTTGCTTTAGGAGCATACGCCGTGTTCAAAAAGCGATTTCGTGCAGTGGGATTAATGTTGATTTTATCCGGCGCGGTGATTTTTTATATTGAAAACGCATATATAATGCCTTTTTTCAGTAACGGCTGGGAAAATGGGCACTGGAATCGCTACATACATCTGGGACCAACTTTCAATGATGCGATTAAAAATGTCTTTTTAAATCCCTTAGTATTCTTTAAGCCGTTTCTGTCTAACTGGCTTTGGGCCAAAACCCTGGGTCGCATTGTTATCAGCACCGGTTTTTTGTGCCTGTTGTCTCCAACCGCTTTTCTTGCACTATTGATTGTGATTTTACCACACTTTCTGTCTAACTTCCCTCCTCAAGCAACCCTGGGCTATCAGTATAGCGCATACGTTTTGCCTTTTATGGTTTTGGCAACTGCCGCTGGAATTCGAAATGCCCGATTGATTTTCAGGAAAACCGGCGTCACACAGGATAAGCAGAAAAAACTTCTTATGACCGCTATCTTTCTCGTTATAGCATGGATGATACATAACTGGCCGGGATATATTACGGACTATGACAAAGAAAAAGTATTATCTGCACACAATGTGCTCAAAAGGATTCCTTCGGATGCTCCTGTAGCGGCGCAAAATTCATTTGTTCCACACCTGTCGGCGAGGCGGGAATTAAAACTTCTCTTTTTTATGCCACCTGATGTTATTGAAAAAATGGAGTTTGTTGTACTGGATGTTTCCGACTCGAAGCCGTTTCCTTTCACGGAAGTTTCAGAATGGAAAAAATATATGCGTTGGCTCTTGATTGACTCCCCGTTTGGGATTTGTTTTCGCGATGGAAATATTATTTTAATGAAGAAATCTTGTGGTAAGGATATCAATTCCGAGCTCTGGGCACTTGTGGAGAAAGTTTCAATTTGCCCTGGATAGCAAATTGTGTATATTAAACGCCAAACGCTGAACGATAACTAATTATGCAGGTAGCAAAAACAATTAAAGAAGTCAGGAGCCACGTAAAGACCGCTCGAAGCGAAGGCAAAAAAATCGGATTTGTGCCGACAATGGGAGCGCTGCACATCGGGCATATTTCGCTAATCGAAAGGGCGGTAAAAGATTGTGACTTTGTGGTCGTCAGCATATTCGTCAATCCTACCCAGTTCGGACCTGGTGAAGATTTTAAAAAATATCCTCGGCCTATCGAAACCGATTTGAAAATCTGCCGAGAACACGGCGTTGACCTTGTTTTTAATCCCACGCCGAAAGAAATGTACGCTGCTGAAAATCTTACCTGCGTCAATGTCGAAAAACTGACCGAACCGCTTTGCGGTAGGTCACGGCCGGTCCATTTCCGCGGAGTTACTACCGTCTGTGCAAAGCTGTTTAATATCGTTGCCGCCGACATCGCTTACTTCGGCCAGAAAGACGCCCAGCAGGCAATCGTTATCAAGCGAATGGTTGCCGATTTGAATATGCCGGTGGAAATCGAAATCTGCCCCACGGTTCGTGAAGCAAACGGTCTGGCCATCAGCAGCAGAAATCAATACCTCTCGGAACAGCAGAAAAAAGATGCGACCCTAATATATAAGTCCCTCCAAAAATGTCAGGAGATGATTAGCGCCGGCGTTAAAGACTCTAAAAAAATCATTTCCGAAATGCAGAAAATTTTACAAAGAATCCCATCGATAAAGATTGAATATATTAGCATTGTGGACGCCGAAATGCTTCAAAAACTCGACCAAATCGCAGGAGAAGCCCTCATCGCTGTCGCTGTAAAAATCGGTTCCACCCGTCTCATCGACAATATTTTGATAGACAAAAGCAAATAAAAATGTATAATCGCCGTTAGTTTGATAATATTTTGTTTTTGAATAGATTTCTCCACTTCGCCCCTGGGTCTTCCTGTCGGAAGACAGGAGCAGGGGCTACGGTCGAAATGACAGGGAGTTTTTTACAGAGCAAACTAAATACTTACGACCAATTATGTTTGTAAAAATATTAAAAAGTAAATTGCATCGTGCAACTGTTACCGAGACAAAACTGCACTATCCCGGAAGTATCGCCATAGACTCGGCGCTGATGGAAGCAGCCAGCATCTTGCCTTATGAGTCCGTTTTCATTGCTGACCTAAATAATGGCAGCCGCCTGGAGACCTACGCCGTCCCCGCAGAGGCCAACTCCGGCAAAATCGTTGTCCTTGGCGCCGCCGCCAAGCTTATAAGTCCAAAAGACCTGGTCATTATTTTCAGCTTTGCCTATTACAGCTCTGAAGAAGCCGTAAAATGCAAACCAAAAGTGGTTGTTCTTGACGAAAATAACAAAATAAAAGACAGCAAATAAAAAGCAGAAAGCGTTTTCTGCCGAAACATAAAACGTAATACGATATACGCAATACGCGGGACGATACATGTATCCTGAACTTTTCGAGCTGCCTTTCATCCACTTGACCGTAAAAAGCTATGGCCTGATGATGGTCATTGGCTTTCTTTCAGCCGTCTTTATCATAAGACGCCTCAGCCGCGATATCACACCAAATCCTAATTATATTACAAACGCAGCCCTTTATTCTTTAATAGCCGGAGTAGCAGGAGCACGGCTGTTTTATGTGGTGCATTACTTCGGAGAGTTCAAAAGCCGGCCCATCGAGGTTTTTTATATCTGGCAGGGCGGGCTTGAGCTTTTAGGTGGCGTCATCCTGGCTATCACCGTCATCCTTTTTTACCTCTGGTATCACAAGCTCCCCATCCGCCGGTATCTCGATATCCTCGCCATAGCACTGATGCTGGCCCTTGCCTTTGGCAGAATCGGCTGCTTCCTAAATGGCTGCTGTTTCGGAAAGCCCACGGAATTACCCTGGGCCGTCCGCTTCCCGTACGACTCGTTTGCTTACTGCAGCCAGGTACAACCAAATCCGGCTCGGAACCGCGCCGAACCACAAATGAAACTGCCCGACGATTTCTTTAACCTCTACGCCAACCCGCATGGTCAAGCCAAGAAATTAAAATCTTATGAAGAGCTGGGCCTGCGGCAACAACAATGGCTAAAAGAAAACGACAAGCTCCGCTGCCTGCCGGTTCACCCCACAGAACTTTACTCATCTGCCGCTGGTGCTGTTTTGTGCCTGATACTTTATCTTTTCTGGAAAAGGGCACAAAAAGCCGTCAAATCGACAAAACCCAACAAACTTTTTGTCAAACCCGGCTCCACTTTCGCCCTGATGTTCATTGTTTACGGTATTACCCGATTCTTTATGGAGTTTCTACGGGATGACAATCCCTTCGAGAACGGCTGGTGGGCAATCTATAAAGGGGCAACCATTTCTCAAAATATCGGTATTTATATGGTAATTTTCGGCCTCATTTTAATGTTCATATTCCAAAGTATAAAAACACAACAGCCGAAATAACGTATAGATATAAAAATAGTGCTCTGTAGAAAACATTTAGAAGTGTCATTTCGAGCGAGCCGAAGGCGAGTCGAGAAATCTGTTTTTTAATAGATTTCT
>CAZZHL010000113.1:0-7357 GCA_964653945.1 uncultured Pirellulales bacterium | reverse complement strand
TGTTCTCCGGACATGGTTCGGCCTTGGCCCAGGTTTATAATCATATAATTATGCCCCTTGCGAACTCCCGGGACAAACACACAGCGGTAGCTTGGGGAATACGGGACTTCGAACGTCGTTTTGGAAGAAAACCAGAGGGCATGTGGCTGCCGGAAACTGCAGTAAATACAGAAACACTGGAGGTCCTGGTCGAACATGGAATAAAATTCACTATCCTTGCGCCTCGTCAGGCCAGGCAGGTTCGCGAGATCGGAGCCAAGAAATGGACTGATGTTAAAGAAGACAGCCTCGATACTACAATGCCGTACTTTTACAATCTACCTTCGGGTAAAAGCATCAATTTGTTTTTCTACGACGGTAAGGTAGCGCATGATGTTGCATACGGGGGATTGCTGCATAGTGGCGAGAACCTTGCAGCCAAGATAGTAGAATCTTTCAAGGACAATGGCCAGTCTGCTCAGCTTGTTCATATTGCAATCGATGGAGAATCATTCGGACACCATCACCGACATGGCGATATGGCTTTGGCCTATTGCCTGCATCACATAAGAACCAATGATTCCGCCAAGGTGACCATTTATGCCGAGTACCTCGAGAAGTTTCCACCTACACATGAGGTGCAAATCCATGAAAATAGTTCCTGGAGCTGTGTGCACGGGGTCGAGAGATGGAGAAGTAACTGCGGATGTTGTGCGAACCAATCTTTTTCCGGCAAACAAAAATGGAGAGCACCCCTGCGACAGGCTTTGGATTGGCTCAGGGATAAGCTATCAGAGAATTATGAACGGAACTTGTCAAAATATTGCCGAGATCCATGGGAAGCTAGAAATGCATATATCGACGTAATAAATGATAGATCCGACGAGAACGTAAACGATTTTATTGGCAAGATAACAGGTAAGGAGCTGCCCTACGAGGAAAAAGTCGCTTTCCTTAAAATAATGGAAATGCAGCGAATGTCTATGCTGATGTATACGAGTTGCGGATGGTTTTTCGATAATATTTCGGGCATAGAAACCGTGCAGGTAATGCAATACGCCTCTCGTGCGATACAATTGCATCAAGAAATAACGAAACAAGATTTGCTTGGTGAGTTTGAAAATATGCTCAAAGAAGCACCCGCCAACATTGGTGGTTTTAAGAATGGGCAGGATGTCTTTCAGGATTATGTGAAGCCAGCAAGAATTGACCTCCACAGAGTAGGTGCCCATTTTGCTTTAAGTTCCATCTTCACCGAATCGCCTCATCAAGAACAAGAGATATACTGCTACACAGCAATCATGGATGATTATAAAACCGCCACGGCCGGTGCTCAAATACTGGCCACAGGCAAGGTTCTTATTCAATCAAATGTCGTCTATGAAAAGCAGCGTGTCGATTTTGCTACACTGCATTTAGGAGACCACAATTTAATCGCAGCGCTGAGCTCACCTATGTCAGACAAGGACTTCCAACAAATGCGTCAAGCCCTTGAAGACGCCTTTCACAAGGGAGATACCAACGAAGTAATGAGGCAGATGAACATACGGTTCGGCGGAAACAGTTACTCGCTATGGCATCTTTTCAAGGACGAGCAAAAGAGGCTGCTTTACAAACTCCTGAGTGATACGTGGGAAGAAATCGATAGATTCTTCCGTCACATTTATGAACACAACTACGCGATAATCCTTATGATGCGAAGCATGAATATGAACCTGCCAAAAGCCCTATCCGGTCCCGCGGAGTTTATTGTGAGCCAGGAGTTATGCAATCTAATACGAGCCGACGAGATTAACGTCGACCGTTTGAAAGAACTTACCGATGAAGCTGCGAGACTATCACTCCAACTCGACCAGACAACCCTAACATACGAGGCCTCAGCCAAAATCAACGCACTTATGAAAAGATTAGAACAAGCCCGCGATGATATTCAACTGTTGACTACCGTTGAGAGTGTGCTTAATATCCTGCACAGCTTTGTTCCGGATATGAATTTGCAGACCGCCCAGAATTTGTTTTTCACGATCCTCAAAGAAAAATATCCCGACATGAAGGCAAAAGCAACAGCTAAAGACAGAAATGCTTTAACGTGGACTGAATCTTTCGAAAAGATAGCAGGACATCTGGAGTTGAATATCGAGTGATATTTGTTTAAGGCAATTAAAAAAGTCCTTATTTGGGGGGATTGAGATGTTAAGAAAAAGAGCCAGTGGAATATTACTACACATAACTTCTCTTCCGGCACAATATGGTATCGGCGACCTGGGGCCGGAAGCATACAAATTTGTTGATTTTCTTGTAAAAAGCAAACAAAACTACTGGCAGGTATTACCTCTGAACCATACAACACCCCAAACGGCTCATTCGCCCTATAATTGCTCCTCCGCTTTTGCCGGCAACCCGCTGTTAATCAGTCCCCAGTTTCTGTATCGAGATGGTTTCCTGTCGAAAGACGAGTTGAAAGAACGGCCCTCTTTTTCACGCAACCGTACAGAGTATGTGAAAGTGGCGGCCTACAAGAAACGGTTGTTTGATTCCGCTTTTGGCCGTTTTAAAGACCGCTTCCAATCAGAGGAATACGAAAACTTCAAAGCCGAAAATTCCTTCTGGCTGGAGGATTTTGCAACATTCATTTCTCTCCAAAAACACTTTCGCAAGCGAGGTTGGCAGACCTGGCCTCGGCGGATAAGAGACCGAAAAAGCGAAGACATGGAAGCGATTCGGAAGCGATTAGATGATGAGATTGAACGGCAGTCCTTTTTGCAGTATGTATTCTACAAGCAGTGGTGGGATTTGAAACGCTACTGTATTCAGTCCGGCATTCAGGTAATTGGCGATATTCCTATTTATGTGATCTACGACAGTCCGGATGTCTGGGCGCATCCTGAATTGTTCAAGCTGGACCGGCACAAGAGGCCTCAATATATAGCTGGCGTGCCGCCGGATTATTTCAGTCAAACCGGTCAGCTATGGGGCAATCCGGTTTACGACTGGGAATCTTTGAAAAAGACGGGATACTACTGGTGGATGGAACGTATAAAGCATAACGTGAAGATATTCGATCTCGTTCGCATCGACCATTTTCGCGGGTTAATTGCCTACTGGCAGGTCCCTGTGAATCATAAGACGGCTAAAAACGGAATGTGGGTGGATGGCCCCAAGGATAATTTTTTCAAAGTTCTCTTGAGGCATTTCCCCTCAGCCCCTATTATCGCAGAAGACTTGGGTTACATAACAGCCGACGTGAAAGAGGTCATTGAAAAATACGGTCTTACTACTATGAGAGTCCTCCAGTTTGCTTTTGATGGCGCCCCCTCCAGTAATCCGCACCTCCCGCACAATCATATCGAAAACTGCATCGTTTATACGGGCACGCACGACAACAACACAACAAGAGGGTGGTTTGTTAAGGAGGCCACCAGAACACAAAAGAAACGTTTGAGCGAATATCTCGGCCAAAAAGTGTCTTCCGCTCAAATCAATTGGCAGCTTATACGACTGGCGATGAGTTCTGTCGCCAGGTTATCTATAATTCCCGTCCAGGACCTTCTGGGCCTGCCGGGGTCGGCACGCATGAATCGCCCAGCCGCCAGTAAGGGTAACTGGCTATGGCGATTACGACCGGGTGAGCTTAGCACAATCGTTTCCAGCAAACTCAGGAAACTCACCCAAATATACGCTCGAGATTAAAAATTACGTGATAAAATAACTGTTTAAAGTCAGTTTGACTTTTCCGTAATTATTAAGCCGACAGGACACTTGTTCAAAATGTGCCCGATAAAAATTTCCTTTGGACCTTTTACTTCTTCCTCTGTAATTACATTCCGCCATAAACGCTTAGAAGAGCCGGGGGTGACTATCCTCGTATCTTTCCATAATTTTTCACCAATCGGAGGCTGAGCAGGGCCGACAATCGACGTGACAAACCTGGGTGTAACTATAATCGCCGCTTTTTCTCTAAGCGTTCGTGCAAAGGCAATAACATTTTCCTTATAACAACCCACTACACGCACAGGCAGATAACAACCATTTTCAAAGAGTTGCCTGTACCTCTTGTGGGCTGAAAGGGTTTTATATATGAGAAACATTTTCAACCGCCCGTCTTCTTTATGATTAAGCAGTTCTATGAGAAGACCTGATATATCCTGCGCCTCTTTGCTCTTGATGTCTTACAGAAGTTTGGCCCTCATTTCAAAATCAACCGGACGACGGTTATCAGGGTCCACCAGATTGAGGTCGAATAGTTCAGAACCCTGGTAGAAATCCGGCACACCTGGGGCGGTCATCTTAATGACCACCTGCGAAAGAGAATTGTATACCGCATAATCAGCCACTTGTTTCTGGAAAGCTATAAAATCATTCCAGAACTCGTCTGCCGGCGAGAAAGTCAACAACCTGTCCACAAATTGCTCACAGGCAGTTTCGTATTCTCCGTTTGATTCAACCCAGCTTGTATGTTCTTTTGCCTCTCTTATTGCCTTGATGAAGTATTCTTTGATTCGCTTTTTAAAGGTTTTGTACCCACTCTCCTGGAAAGGCAGAGCACCTATTAACGTCTGATACAAAAGGTATTCGTCGTTGTAACTCGGCGCCAATGATGTGTTACACCTGTTCTTTTTGTTTTTATTAATTCTTCTCCAGTAGTTAATTTTAGATCTCCATTGGACAGGCATCTCAGATAAAATGTTTATCCTCGCCCGCACATCCTCGCCCCGCTTTGTATCGTGCGTGCTGGTGGCGTTCAACGAATAAGGCCATTGACTGGCCTTCATTCTATTAAATTTATCAAATGTTTCCGTTGATATACCGAATCGTTCCGGGCTCGATCCAACCTCATTTAAACTGACAAGGCGGTTATAACAATACAAGAAAGTATCCTCAAATCCTTTTGCCATTACAGGACCGGTTAGCTGCTGAAACTTCATAACGAAATCAAGAACAACTTTTCCGGCTGGGCGCTTTCGATGGCTGTGAACGTCATAAAGCAAATACCGTCCAATGGGGTTGATTGTATGGTTCAATTCGGGGCATTTGCTCTTGGCCAGTTCAATCGCCTGTTTGATGCGCTTTTTGTCCGTTCCTTCGCACGTATCGTCATTGCTATAGGTTCGATATACAGAAAATGCCGCTATTATTTCTACAATGGCATCTTCTATCTTTTGAGAGGACTCTTTTATGGTTCGACCACCTGCCTCCATACACTTCCGGGCAAGGTGAGCCAGATATCTCACATCGCCGCGCATATATTTTAGGGAAATGAGCTTTTTCTTCTCATAAAGCAGATGATTGTAGTCAGTGTCCGAATCTATAAATTGATTATATATCTCGCTGAAAGCTTCTTCGTTTTTCTCACAGCAGAAAAGCTTGTTTACAAAGTTGGCAAATTCATAGCCGGTAGTGCCCTGTATGGGCCAGTAGTCGGGCAGTTGCTCCTCGGATTCCAGGATTTTCTCCACAATTACATAAGCATTGCCAAGCTTTTTTCGCAGAAACTTCAAATATTTCGCCGGGTCGAGCAGACCGTCCACGTGGTCTATTCTCAGGCCGGTGAATGTGCCGTCTTTGGCCAGTTGCAGTATCAGCCGGTGAGTAAACTCGAAAACCTCAGGGTCTTCGACCCGCAGGCCAATAAACTCGTTCAAATAAAAGAACCGCCGGTAATTGATTCGCTCGCCGGCCTTTTTCCACAAAGCCAATCTAAAGTGCTGCTTGCCAAGCAGGACTTCGAGAGGTCTAAATTTATTTGCCTGTGTGTTTTGGCCATTGAAAAATTTCAAGGCCCTTTCTATATGGGTTTTGACAGGGCCCTTCACTGTATAAAGATTCTGGAGCTTCATTTTAGCTCCACGAACCCGCTCATCACGACGGTCATTGCAGGGCTGTCTGGCAAGCGAATCGAATCGGTCGCATAAATCCAAAAGCTCTTTAAACTCGCTGCTCGCAGCGTTCTTGTCGTGTTCGAGATTGTATTTAAGAACGTGCGAGTAGCTGGCCAGAGCTATCGGCAGGCGATGTTCATAGTACCGTATTCCGAGTCCGTAGGCACCAATTTCGAGAAGGATTTTGCCGCTCGCAATCGCCTTGTCGTATAACCTGCCCAGAATGGGGACCAGAACTTTGCCTCTCAAAGTTTCGTCGGGATGGTCCCAGACGATATCAAAAAAATCAAAAAACCGGCTTTTCGAACCGTTCTCGAAAATGTCCGTCAACAAACGGTTCTCGCTGCTGAAGGCCATATGGTTGGGAACAATATCCTGCAGCCAGCCCATCTCGTATTTGTGTCTTTCGGCCATCATTTCGCTGAAATCTGCCTGGCTGCCCAGTTCAGGATTAAGTGCGTTCGGGTCGACAATATCATAACCGTGGGTGCTGCCTGTTTTGGCCTTAAATATGGGCGAGGCGTAAATATCGCTTATGCCCAGAGCGTGCAAATAAGGTATGATTTTTTTCGCGTCGCGAAAGCCGAATGAGAAATTTAATTGTAATCTATACGTGGCTGTGGGCATGCGCATAAACATTCCTCCGTGAAGATACAGCCCTTGCCATTGACAGACTATATTTCTCTTTTCCTCTCCCCTGCTTGGTTTCGAATAACACTAAACTCAACGGGGCCAGCACAATTTCCCTCTTTCCCCTGACCGCAGACGGAAGTTTTGAACCCGGCCCTTTCCATTTTACTTCAGATGAATCCAGAATTTTTGACCAGCTTCCGGCAGGGGCATAAATCCGCAGTTTTTGTTCTTTGTTACTAAAATTCATCAAACACTGAATCTGACAATTACCAAATACGCGATGCCAATGTAGAACCCGCTCCTCAGGCAAACACCGCACCGAAATATTTGTATTGTCGACGAATTCCGGAATGCCTTTTCGCAACGCAATCAGGCGCCTGTAGTAATTCAAGATAATTTTATGCCTGCCCTGGTTACGTTTTTTCCATTTCAATTTTGATCTCTTGAACGTCTCGACTGCCTGTGGGTCCGGACAATCACCCTGCCATTTAAAAGATTCAAACTCCCTTTTTCGGCCCATTTGAACGGCCTTTATAAGCTTACGGTCCGTGTGGCTGACAAAGTATTGAAAAGGAGATTCATCCGCGTACTCTTCCCCCATGAAAAGCATGGGAACATAAGGCGACAGGATAACTGTTCCCGCGGCAAGTTTTAATGCTTCAAAACCAACTAATTTAGAAATCCTTTCGCCAAGCATTCTATTGCCGACCTGGTCGTGGTTTTGGATGCATACCACAAACTGGCGTGCGGGCCTGTTTTTTGTACTGCTCCCGTGATGGCGTTTTCGGTATTTCGAATAGGCCCAGGAATACACAAATCCTTCCTTAAAGGCCTTGGTCAAATCTTCTATCCCGCCAAAATCCTGA
>CAZZHL010000112.1:4865-7406 GCA_964653945.1 uncultured Pirellulales bacterium | reverse complement strand
AGGATTCCAGCCGGTCTTTCCCGGCCAAGTCAACCAGGCCGATGCAAATATAGAAAAGTCCAGGTAGTTTATTTCGCCATCTCTGTTGAGGTCGCCAGTGATAGAGTTACACTCGTCTGGGACACCGTTCCAGTTCAAGTCTATAGATGTGCCCATTAGAAAATCAACACGGTCGGGGATACCATTGCCGTTACAGTCGTTGGGATCGGCTGGTATGCAACTAACGGGTTCACAGTCAGGACAGTCTGGCGAAAGCACGGCACCACGATTGCAATTATCGCTTGCATTACAAATACCTGGAGAACCAGCTTGAAGATCGAACGCCCACCAAGGATCATCAGGCTCGCAATTGGCATCATTAAACAGCGGATTAGCAATGATGCAGTTCTCTCCTGGATAGGTAAACAGCGAGAAAATCTCGTCCGGCTCGGTGGTATCATAGGCTAGGTTCCAATCTACCTTGTTTCCAAAGGGCGGAGTGTCAAAATAGATTTCCCATCCCTTATTGTCTAACAGGATGTTGTCCCAGAATTTTGGTGCCCCGGTCGCAAGCCCCTCACCATGAATCCCGCCGCCTTGGTCTCCAATACCACCGGCTCCTGTATTACTATAGATGGTATTGTGGCAGATCTGTGAAGCCGCGTCATTCATGTAGACTCCTGCTGCGTAATAGGCAAGCCCAGAAGGACTATTTTGCACCGCACGGTTGCAAAATATCAGGTTGCGTTCTACCTGGACCTCGCTTTTCTTCATCAACGCCAAAGCACCGCCCCTCTGGGCTCTATTGCCAGAAATGATGTTGCCACAAATAGGGAATATATTCCTATTATATTCCTCGACGTAGATGCCGCCCCCATAGGAACTCGCCGTTACTCCAGCGTTTTCACTGATTACATTATTCACGATAATCGGGGAAACATATATATCGACGAAGATTCCCGCTCCATCACCGCTGGCGCTATTGTCCCAGATGTCATTTCGCAGCAATAGTCCCATAGCCGGGTCGATGGGTGTTCCACCTGTCCAGCATACGCCCCCACCTTTTTGCGGGGTTGATTCATAGTCGTTTATCCATATCTCATTGTCTGCGATAACCAAGTCTGTCGGCGTGTCGTTCAGGAAGAAGCCGCCGCCGGAGCCGTCAGCGGAGTTGGCTATAATAGCATTACCCACCAAAATGCCGGAAGCATTGTCTATTCTAATGCCTCCACCGGACCCATCGGTATTATTTATAGCTATTAGGGAGCCCCAGATAATCGGTCGTGATCCGGTTGTGATGGTAATACCGCCACCGCGGCTGCTGCCTGAGAAATTGTTATCGAAGTTACAAGACTTGATAATTGGTGCGGCCGCATTACGGATTTCAGCGCCACTGTTGCCGAGTATAAAGTCCAACCCACTAACGCAGATGCCATCTCCGCATCCATCGAAGGTAATAGTGGCATCAGGCGGGAGCCCACCACCGCTGTATTCACCATGGACCTGTGTACGGCCGGGGTCGTTTATATCCTGGCTCGTTAGGGTAATCATGGATTTCATCGAATCAAACAGCAGCGGGCCGGCAAAGTTCTTATCTATTTCCAGAACGATGCACGTTCCGGCATTGGCGTCGTCGATAGCCGCCTGCACACCATATGGATTTGTTACCAGCTCAACTACGATATTGTACCGGAACAATTCGCCGGTGCTGTGGAACAAATCGGCCTGACCACATTCGGTCTCGAACAGTAGGTTCACAAGTATTGGCTCGTTCATTTCTGCCTGATAGGCGCAATCGCAGCCGGGCGGAAATGGCGGGACGATGACGGTAAGTTCGTTCCCGTCTGGGTTAGCAAAAACATAGTTAGGATCGACTGTAACTTGGTACGCCGGAGTTGCAAAGACCACTGACATCCCCGTCATGAATCCATTGCCAACGAAGGTAATCACCTCGCCACCGGTTGTGTTGCTGTCTTGAGGCGAGCTCGGTGCAAAGCCGCTAACGACCAGTAACGCCCCCTCGCACTCGTCTGGTATGCCGTTGCCATTGCAGTCCTGACTGGTGCCATTGGCGATATCCATGTCATCTGGGACGCCGTTACCATTACAATCTTCACACTCATCGGGAATACCATTTTCGTTTATGTCCTGACTGGTTCCATTAGCGATGTCGCACTCATCTGGTACGCCATTGCCATTGCAGTCCTGACTGGTGCCATTAGCAATATCGCACTCGTCCGGTATGCCATTGCCATTGCAGTCCTGGAATTTGAGACCAAGGATATAAGCCGAGCCGGAGCTATCTCCGTTGTCATCATCGTCCCGCGCCCCCACAATTGCATAATCGCCACTGATAGAAACAGAGCGGCCAAAGTAATCGCTGGCAGCACCATCGGAGGCAAGTAGCTTGGCTAGCTGTATCCAGCTTGTGCCATCCCGCTTGAATGTATAAGCTGAACCAGAGCCATCGTCACCAGAGGCTCCTACAATTGCCAAATCTCCGCTGATAGAGACAGACTCGCCAAACCAGTCGCTGGCAGCACCATCGGAGGCGGTGAGCTT
>CAZZHL010000112.1:0-4765 GCA_964653945.1 uncultured Pirellulales bacterium | reverse complement strand
TTGCTGCTCGCTCCAGCTCGTCCCATTCCACCAGAATATATAAGCCGAGCCGGAGCTATCTCCGTTGTCATCATCGCCATACGCTCCCACAGTTGCATAATCGCCGCTGATAGAAACAGAGCGGCCAAAGTAATCGCTGGCAGCACCATCGGAGGCAGTGAGCTTTTGCTGCTCGCTCCAGCTCGTCCCATTCCACCAGAATATATAAGCCGAGCCGGAGATACTTCCATTGTCATCATCGCCAAACGCCCCCACAATTGCATAATCGCCGCTGATGGAGACAGATTCGCCAAAGAAGTCCTTGGCAGCACCATCGGAGGTGGTGAGTTTTTGCTCTAAAATCCAGTTAGGGTCATCCCACATGAAGATATATGCCGAGCCAGAAAGTCCTCCATTGTCATCATCGCCCCGCGCCCCCACGAGGGTAAAATCGCCACTCGTAGAAACAGATACGCCAAACCCGTCGCCGGCAGCACCATCCGAGGCAAGGAGCTTGGCAGTTTCGTTCACCACGCATTCAGCCAAAGCCTCTGCCGACACCATAAAAACCACAGCAAAAACGCTAAATACTAATCCTGATAAAATAAATGTTTTCCGGCACATCGTAATACTTCCTCCCTTACTCTGATTTAATAACAGTTGATTTTGTAAAGAAGTGTTATAATCCTTTCAATATACTTTCGCTTCTTTCCTTAATATTTATCTCACTAATTATAATATACCCAAAAGAGGATTACTTTTCCATAGGAACTTTATTTTTCCTATAAGTTTTTAAGATTGGACTAAAAAACCTGCCGATAGGCTTTCTGCAAGCGAAAAACGGCCTTTTATTGGTTTTTTCTTGACTTACAAAGGTTTTTAGGCGATAATATTCGGCGGATGGTCTATTAGAGAACAGAAACGCAGAAATCTGACTTCTGGCATCTGTTTTCTTAATTCTTAAATATAAGGAGCTTAACTATGCCACCAGGCAAAAAACAACAAAGTAATACTATGCTTTACACTCTGATTGTCTTTGTCGGGCTTTTCATTGTTGCAACCGCCGGTGCGGTTATTTTCTATGTCAAGGCCGAGGAACACAGAAAAAGTGCAGAAGACCTGGAACGTCAGATGAAAGACCTGGCCACAAGCAGCGAACGCTCGAAATTAGGTGCTATCGTCGGAACAAAGCCATCCAGAGAATCCTGGCTCGGCCAAATGGTTGAGCATCTTGACCAGATGATAACGCTAATCGTAGGAGGTGTGCCACAGCCGACTTCGGCTGAAGTAAAAGTCAGCGAAACTAACACGAAAGTCGAAAACGCATTAACGCCGGTTAAAAAATACCTTGACATTACAGACCCCGGCAAGACCGGACTCATACAGGTAATTGAAGGGCTGAAGGGGAAATTAGATAACAGCACAAATGCAAACGCTGACTTGCAAAAACAGTTTGACGACCTGCAGCAACGGTACGATGATAATATGAAGGCCAATCTTGAAAAAGAAAAGGTATTGTTGGCCGAAAAAGAAAAATACAAACAGCAGGTTGAAAATACTCAGCAGGACTACAAGGAACTTGAAGAGCTGCTGAGAAAAAATACAGATGAGCAGGTTCAGACCCTCTCGGCCCAATTGCATGAAGAGAGAACGAATCTGAGAACAACCAATCAGGAACTTCTTAAGACACAGGCGGAATTAAAAGAATCTGAAGAATTGATGAGGCGTGCACAACAGGAGCTCAGGGAGATTAAACCTGCACCGGACCGTGAAGTGGCAGCTTTTAAGCCCGATGGCAAGACAATATTAGTCGATAACCAGGCCAAAGTGGTTCATTTGAATATCGGAAGCGACGACCATGCTTACAGAGGACTGAGATTTACGGTTTATGACAGAAGTACCTCCGTAACAAAGGATGGCGAAGGCAAGGCCGAAGTCGAGATATTCGATATCGCGAAAAACCATTCGGCGGCACGGATTATACGTTCAGAAATAAACAGACCCATCCTGGAAGGCGACGTTGTTGCAAATCTAATCTGGGACAGGAGCAAAATAAATGTATTTGCGGTTGCCGGCGACTTCGACCTCGGCAACGATGGCGTTATTGATTTTGATGCTATCGAAAAAATAACAGCAATTATTGAAAAATGGGGCGGTAAAGTTGCTGATGACGTTTCCATCGACACGGACTTTCTTGTTCTCGGCAGGGCACCGGTAGTTTACAGAGAGCCGACTCGTGAAGAAATCGAAACAGACCCTATAGCAATGCAAAGATATAATGCTTCGTTGCGAAAACTCAATCAATACAAAGAGGTCCAAAGCAGAGCAGAGGCCTTGTGGATACCCATATTCAATTACGAAAGATTTCTCTATTTTATCGGCTATAAAGGGACTGAGGTCTTCTAATCCGACTCGTCGGACAAGTCTGATATCTTTGAAGCCGGCTCAACACCAATCGAGGCCACAAAAATTTCACCTGTATATTGAGCTGCGACTGGGGATGTAAAACCTTTCTTGACTGCAACGAAAGTTACGGTATAGGCCGCCTTAATAGCTGCTCCAAGCGGCTGGCCCTTATCGCAATCCAGCCCGGAGGGAATATCAACTGCCAAAATAGGGCGATTCCGTGCATTTATACTTTCTATTAATTGTTTATACTCATCGCTGAGCAGGCCGCTCAAACCCGTACCAAAAAGGCCGTCAACGAGCATATCAGCACCGGCGGCAAAGGACTTAACCCTGCCGGGAATATCACTCTCACTCAAGTTCATTTGCTCGATTGGCTGGCCCATACGTTCCAAAATATCCAGGTTGAGCTTTGCATCACCTTTGACTTTGTTACGGTCGCCGACGATAATCACGGAAACTTTGAAGCCATTGTTTAACAAGTGTCTGGCGATAACATATCCATCGCCGCCGTTGTTACCCGTCCCGCAGAATATGCAAACCTTTGGTTCGGAAACGCCTCTCAATTTTTCCTTAATCAGTTCGGCACAGCTGCGACCGGCGTTTTCCATCAATACCACGCCGGGTATTCCAAGCGTATCTATCGCCCAGCGGTCAAACGCCCGAACCTCATCACGGCTCATAACAACACACTCTTTGTCTGAAGAATATTTCTCCATAAGTGGGCATTATAAAGTATATTACCAATCAGTCAATTGACATAAGCTATATGGATAATTACAATGCGCCCATTAGAAACAATACTATGAATATATTACTGACAAATGACGATGGCATTTTCGCTCCCGGCTTAGCTGCCATTTATAAAGAGCTGGTCAAAATAGGTGATGTTTCGGTAGTTGCGCCGTCAGATAGTCGTTCTGGCGCCAGCCATAGCATTACCTACTCCCGGCCGTTAGTATGCAATAAAGTGGATATTAACGGCCAATTCACGGGATTCAGCGTGCAGGGCTCGCCTGCTGATTGTGTAAAACTGGCGGTAATGCAGCTATATAAAGGCCCGTTCGATTTGCTCGTGGCCGGTATAAACAACGGGTCAAATGCAGGAATAGATATCTATTACTCCGGCACGGTGGCCGCTGCAATGGAAGGGGCACTTTTGAAAATGCCGGCTGTTGCTATGAGTCTTGCGAACGAGGAGCAAATGGATTTTGAAAAAGCGGCAGAGCATTGTATGAAAATCCTGAAAAAACTGATGACCATAGAAATAGGTTCGACAGGCTCACTATGTAGCGGCGACGTGCTCAATATCAATATACCGCATCTATCAAAAGGCGAGCCAAGAGGTGTAAAGGTGGTGCCTCAATCGAACAAGGGATTTGATGAATACTATATCCCCCAACAAAATGAGCAGGGCCAGACCGTATTTCAACTGGCTGGAGAGCCCAACCATACTGATGAGGAACCTACAGATACGATATCATTGGTAGATGGCTTTATAACGGTAACAGCGCTGGCTCCTGATATGACTAATCACCGCAAAACAAGCGAGCTTCAGCGGATAAAATGGTAAGATTGACGAATTAGCCACTGATTTCACAGATTATACTGAATTCATTTTCTGTTTTTTGCTTTTTAATCAGTGTTCATCTGTGGCTTTTTTTCTTCACTGTTATCGGTTGGGTTCCGTGTGCCGGTTCAGTCATCCAAATAAGGGAGCCGCCGCATAGATTCCAGGGCGCCGAATTTGTCATTGGCAAACTCAAATAAACCTTCAAGGCCGGTTACTGTGAAGATGTTTCTGACCTCGGAGGGAACACTACATAATACAAGATGACGCTCCAAGCCGTTTTGCAGCTCCTTCAATATCATTAGACTGCAGATGCTTGCAGAAGTTAGAATCCTTACCCTGGAAAAATCAACCACTACATCACAGCCGGAGCTGTTGCAGGCTATTTCGTTGATACTTTCGAGTTCATGACTTGTATGTGGCTGTTTAGGCAAAGTAACGAAAAGAACATCTTCTGATAAATGTTGAATTCCCATTTTCATCCACCATATTTATAACAACATTGTGTTTGTTGGCTTCAAATATATTATCGGAATGAATTGCATACAGAAATCAACACTTTAATAAAGTATACTACAAAAGCTGTAAAATCCAAATAAGAGCGCTCAAAAAAATGCCAAAAGAACTCCCAATTACTAACCGGCTGAGATGCACAGTGCGCTCAGGCTATAAACTCACTCCTGAAAGCCAATAATTAGCAAGCAGAGAAAAATCCGATAAGTTCACACTACCATCATTGTTCAGGTCAGGGTCACCGACAATCTCAGAATCAAGCCAATACTCAGTAAAAAATGATATATCATACAAATC
>CAZZHL010000111.1:0-7478 GCA_964653945.1 uncultured Pirellulales bacterium | reverse complement strand
TCCCTGCGATTTTTCCTTCACTTCGGCGAATTCATCGATGTTACGCCAAGCTGGACCCTGCAGAAATATATATCTTTTATAACTATGCTTATGCTGGTCTTCGGTATTGGCTTTCAGACGCCAATAGCCATTTTCTTTTTGAACAGGACAGGATTGGTCTCTATCGAGGCACTACGCAGGTCAAGAAAATATGTACTTTTGCTTATCGTTATAGTAGCAGCTATAGCCACGCCGCCCGATGTAGTATCTCAAATAACCCTGGCGATACCTTTGTACTTGCTTTTTGAGCTGGGAATACTACTCAGCTGCATTGCAAATCTCAAGACAGCCAAGGATAATAGATAATAGTCCCATTCTTTTTTCTATGTGGTTAAGGTTGGGGGGACAATCACCAAGTCAGTTGCAATCATCACACCAGCGTCCTGCAAGGACGGCAAAGTCGAAAAAGTCCACCTTTCTATCAGACCCATTACAATCGCAATAAATGTCGCCGTAGTCACCGGGGCTGTCACCAGTGATATCTTGTTCTAGCCAATTCTCAGCCATGATAAACAAGTCGTTGTTGTCCACATGACGGTCACTATTGATGTCGGCATTTCTGCTTGTAGTTACAGTTACCTCGTTACTGCGGCCTGATTCGTCGGTGTCACTACAAGCACTGACCGTATAATTGTACGTGGTGCACGGGATTAAGCCGGTATCCATACAGAATACATCATCGCTCCAACCTACATAATATCCATCACGATAGACTTTGTATCCATTCACATCTCCCGACGAGGCGGTCCAAGCCAGGCCGACGGTTTTGTGAGTTTTATGCGTTGACTGCAATAAGGTTGGAACGTCTGGTGCAGCCGGAATGGGCCAAACCTCAACGGTAACACCTATATAGACGTTATCGAATATGAACACTTCACCTACAAGGGTTGCTGCCTCGACTTTTATTTTATACGTGCAGCCATCGAGGGGCAGTGTTGCCTCATCTATGTCGTTTGTGTCCCACATGAAGGTCAGCACCATCTTCGCCCCTGCGTCCAAATCACTAACTGCTTGTGGCCCTAGAATGTTAGCGTCGTTAATGTCGTCAACATAGATGTAGACATTGACATCGGTAGTTGCGTTGGAGTTCCCGAAGTTCTCAAGTTCAACATTGATAGTGACCTTTCCGCCGAGATATACTTCGTCAACAGACGGCCAGACGTCTGTTATCGCCACATCATTTGCAACTGCAGCGTCGAAGCCATTTTGAAATTCAAGGTTGTTTGCTTCTTTGGCGGCCTCAAGAGCACAATTTTGCAAGTAATGGGACTCGATTATAGCGTGTCCAAATTTGAACAGATTGTTGGGGTCCTTGTATAGTTCTCTTAAGGCCGCAACCCCAACAACCATGTTTGGGTCGGATGGGGCCGGGTCTGTTGCGACTAATATCACATTTTTGACATCGTCATTGCTGGGTCTGTTGGGGTCATTAGGGTTATTGGGATTATTGAAGTCAAAGACCTCAAGGATGTCTTTTTCAACCGTTATAAACATATTAGGGTCGTTCGGGTCGGTCACGCCAACCCCGATATCGTTCCAGTTAACGTCACAAATGGCCCGAAACTCATTCACGTTAGCATCTGTTATTTTCTTTATTGCCGTATTTACATATGGGTCTTCGGTTAGAGCTGCGGTGAGGAGTTGGACCTCTTGCAGTTTTCTTATAGCCATACCGTTGTACTTGACCGCAGCGGCTAATTGTAATCCCATGTAGTAGTAATCGGGGTCGTTGAAGTAATTGGGGTCATTGGGGTCAATTAGAGCATTGGGGTCCGCTGCTTTTGCGTAGTCATAGCGTATATAGGATTCACCGTACGCTTGGTCTAAGCAAGCCATCTCCAGCGCAGCTAAAACGAGCCGCTCTTCAACGGTACCAGCCCTAATGCCCGCAGAATACAAATTTACGTCGGTGCCAATATTAACAGAATGAGACTGGAAAATCTCCATGTAGTTTGGATCGGGGTCCTCCGCGACATAGTAAAAGGCAATGGACTCAATCGTGTATAAAGCCGACGCTATCCAGAAAGGAGGTGCAGCCGAGACAGTTAATGGATTGGAGCTCAAGATGTAGGCACATATTGCACACCCTATTGAGAGAACCTGCGTTCCTAAACTAGCTCCGAGGCATAAAAGTTTTTCCTCCGGCACCTCCACGCTCACGTCCTTTGAAAAGATGATTATATCGCTTGAGTTGCAGTCCTCTGTTCTCAGGGGCTTAAAAGTGTATGTCATGCTTGGCACGGCCCTGCATGCATCATAACATGCCCATATCAAGCGAAAGATGGAAACTCCAGCGGTTATTTTGGTAGGTATCTTGTGGATTGCACAAATAAGACTCGTAGTAACGCCTGCCCAATCATTAGGTTTGATCCAATCCCAGCGGTTCCTGAACCTCAGCCTAAACCGCTTTGCCTCGTTGGGTTCTATAGCCTGGTCAGATTTCCCTGGGATGCAGCGTGCCTGTATGTTGGGGTTTAACTCCCAGTTCCCTATGCCGAACCATCCTGCCCATCCAGGCGTGCTCTCAGGCAGATACGGGACCCAGTCCAGCCACGGACCTGGGCGTGCATCTACCTGGTTTGCGCCGGCAAAGTAGATATTGCAGTCAGGGGGCTCGTTGTCAGCACCCTCCGCAAGGTCGCCTGCGCAATTGACCATATTAATATCCAGTATGTATGACTTTTTCATTTCCGGCTTAAGCGGGTCCGCGACGATTTTGCAGGCGGCCAGGATAAGCGGATATCTGTCGTTTACGTCGTTTACGTCACTGGAATTTATCGGGTAGGGCTGGTCCGCAATTCCATACTTGGTGCAGTCCGGCCAGTCAGAACCCTCTTGATTCTGATACTCTCCATGATATTCATCACACGGGTCATGTTTGACCTTGTCTTCGGCGTTATAATCGCTCCAAAAGTTGCCGCCGACATTGGGGTCGTTGGGATCGCAACGATAGTAACCACCATGCCACTTGTTTCCAATACCTTCATCATCATCTTGAGCATTGTTAACATTATCCAAAAAGACATTGTGATATATCGTGTTTTCGTTGCAGTCATTGGAAATATAAATCCCACAATCGGTGTTCTCTTTCATTCTATTCTTGCTTATCGTTGTGTGATGGCACTTATTCTGTAAGTTGATGCCTATTTGATTGGAGCTAAGACGATTTCGGAATATCTGACAATACGGGGAATCGTTCAGTATGATGCCATTATAAGTGTTTCCCCATATCTTATTTTTTGTAATCGAAACATTGCACGAGTCGGCTAAATAAATGCCGTTGGCGTCGGCGTCAGGAGAATTGTTGTCATATATTATGTTTTCTGTAATCGAGACATCATCTGAGCTGCCCAATAAAACAATGCCGCCGTAAGAATTCGACTTCACCACATTTTTTTCAATAACATTGTTAGGGGCATTGTTTAAGCACAAGCCATACTTGTTGCTTTCCAACGTGTTCTTAAAAATCCTGTTGCCGGATGTTCCAGACAATACTATACCATTGTAACTTGAACTAACCGTGTTGGAAGCGACCATTGTATTGGCATCTCCAACCACCTGCACGACAATACCATTGGAATCACCAACATTTGAAGAGATGTCGTTTCTCCGGATTTCATTGTTACGAGAATTACCTTCAACACTAATACCACCTTTGTTTGAAGCTAAAGTATTACCAATGAGCCGTGTCTTGTCTGAATTATTTATTACTATACCGAAATCATCGGATGAGGATTCTATCTCGTTCTTACTAACAAAAATATTATTGCAATCGTTTATACCGATACCACCACTATTGTTATCTATTATTTCGTTACCTACAAGAGTGTTGTAATTAGAACTGTTGTACAGCTCAATGCCGGTGTTATTGGGGCCACCGGTTATCATATTATTGATTATGTGGTTGAATTTCACTGCGTTCATATCGATACCGCAATTAGCATCAGCGGCGTTTTGAATTGCGAAGCCTTCAATGTGCGTATGGTCCGCCGATATTTTCACAACATCACCGCCATTTCTAATGGCATCAATAACCGGCTTGCTGTTGCCAGCTCCAACAAGCCACACCGACTTATTCACATCAACACTTTTCACGTTAGGGTCATCATATTCATAATATCGCTGCTCAAAAAACCCGCCCTGGTAATACACCCCTGACAAAACCCGTATAGTGTCCCCAGGATTCGCATCATTAATGGCCTCCTGAATTGTATAATAGCCTGACTCCTTCTCTATGTTGCGAACTGACAGCATATACGGGCGCGTCAGAGGAAAACGGTCGATGTTATTGTCATCGATCACATATTCATCGTCCCCTATTCCATCCTCTTTAGAGTCCCCTGCATTGGGGCCACCATCGACGCTATCATCTTCTGCTGCATAGTTGCTCCAGTAGTTTCCACCAGCAGGATAATTAGCATCCCATTTATTGTATGGATGAGAGGTCGATGGATACCCCTCAAACGAATCCCAGCTGACGTGCTCACAGTTAAACATAAAGTTGTTTTGGTAAAATTCATTGTTTGCAGAATACTGCAGCGGGGGTTCAATACCACCGACTTTTACGCCTGTCCGGCAGTCTGCTATTGTATTTCTACGGATTTTGTTATTATTCGTGTAGCAACCGAGACGTATGCCACATTCAAAATTCTCAATGGTCGTACCCTGAATTGTCACGTCATTCACGTCATACGACGATATAATATGAAACCCACATGTGCCGCTATTATTTCCCGGCCCATGAAGAGTGTATCCGCTCCCATCAATTGTTATGTGGCCTTTCTGTACCTCAATCCCATCGCAATAGATATTGTCGGTAAACGTATAGACATCATCATCCTGCTGAATTTTTTCTCGTGCTGTCGATGGCTGGACCTGTCCGTTATAGTCGATGAGAATTATAGATGCATTAACAAGTCGAATATTAAATGCCAACGTTAGTAACACTATTAGCAGCGAAAGGCCGATTTTTTTCATATCTCTCATGATACACCTCCCGAGAATTTCAACTCATTCATACTACCTCACATTTCCCTGTTTGTCAAGCATTTTTGCTCAATCTACGGGATCTTTTGGGATTATTATAACTGTTTTCGTGAAGATTACCGCTACCCTCTCCGCCGAAAGCAGACGGCTATGTTTCAACCATCGAGGATAATCTCATCCTGATAGGCAGGGACAGCTACCTGCCAGCCGGTTTTCTCCGTGATAAAATTAGCAAACTTATGCGCACTATCAGATTCGCCGTGAACAACAAAGATTTTTTTAGGTGGTTTATTCAGGCATTTTATCCACTGCAAAAGCTCATCTTTATCAGCATGAGCTGAAAAACCACTTATCTGCACGACCCTGGCCCTGACCGGATATTCCTGGCCGAGGATTCTGACTTGTTCTTCGCCGTTAACGATTCGTCTGCCAAGCGTGCCGATTGCCTGGTATCCCACAAACATTATTGTATTCTCCGGGCCGGTAATATTGTTGACGAGGTGATGTTTCACTCTTCCGCCGGTACACATGCCTGAACCAGCTATAATAATAACCGGTTCCTTTATGCGGTTAATGGCCTTTGACTCGTCGGTCGTTCCAGTCATTTTCAGGCCCGGAAAATTAAATGGCGACTCATTCTTCCTGATGTACTCGGCCATCTCTTCGTCATATAACTCTCTGTGCTTTTGAAAGACCTTTGTGATGCGCGAAGCCATTGGGCTATCCAAAAAGACCATCAAAGGTGGTATTTTATTTTCAAGCAGCAATTCATTTATGTAATACAAAACTTCCTGCGAGCGCTCGAGAGCAAAACTGGGGATGATAATATTGCCGCCAGCTTTTTTCGTGGAATTGATAACTTCGGCAATCATTTTCTTTGTATCTTCCACGTGCTGATGTAGTCTGTCACCATAGGTGGATTCGATGAGTACATAGTCGGCCTGGTCGATACAGGATGGGTCTCGAACAATGGGTCTATCCGGCCTGCCTACATCGCCGGAAAACAAAACAGTTCTGCTTTGACCATTAAAAGGTATCTTGACCTTTATCATCGAAGAGCCGAGGACATGACCTGCATCATAAAAAGTCGCTTCAACACCGTTTGCAATATCTATCGTCTTTTTGTACTCCACGGGTTTGAAGTGCTGAAAACTGGCTTCGGCCTCATCTACATTATAAAGTGGAATCTCGGGGTAAGGGCCTTTTCTTCCCTCACGCTCGTGTCTTTTGCGTTTGAACGCAGCGTCCTCTTCCTGTAAGTGGGCAGAATCGAGTAATATAATCTGTGCAATCTCCGAGGTGGCAGCGGTACAATATATTTTGCCCTTGAAACCCTCTCGAACGAGCTTGGGCAATAAGCCGCAATGGTCCAGATGTGCGTGGGTTAGAAGAACTGCATCAATATCCTTAGGCGGTATCGGAAATGGGTCCCAGTTTCTCGCCTTTAACTGGCGTTCCTGATAAAGGCCGCAATCCACAAGAATATTGGTTCCATCGGCCTGCAATAAGTGTCGAGAACCCGTAACATTCTGAGCGGCACCTAAAAACTGTACTTTTATCTGCATAGCTGAACCCTGCATAATATACAGAACTTCTAAAAACAGATTCTATGTTTTTTTAGATATGGTGTCAAACAAAGAATAAGAAATGTTTTCCGCAATCGCCTGAGTTTTTATTAAAGAATCCGGTGTCGGTTCAAAGCAGTAATTAATCTTGAGCCTGCTCGCTTTGTATGGATTTGAAGGATTTCAAAATAAACGCAGCCAGCACCAGCACAACCACGGCCATAATTGACCACAACAGAATCTTGTGCCTCTCCGTCCAAGCAATTTGTTTTTCCGGAGCCTGCCCAAACAGGGGATTGGCAATCATGTCACCAAGCTCAGCGACTCTCGCTTCAATTTGCAAGGGATTACTTATTATGCGCTCAAGGTCATAATGCGGCGAACCTGCTGATTCGGAGCCAATATAAAATGTAGGCGCGATACCATCCTGTACAGCAAAGACTAATTTGTGCGCTATCATCCTGGCCTCGTCAGTTCTGAGCTAGCTCTCAACCACCCGATTCGGTCCAGAATTTCGCGAAAAAGTGTCCTTGGTACAGCTACCTCTGCCATCTGGAACATCACATACCGTGAATGCCTAATGACCTTTGCACCAATTTTAATCAACTTTTCACGCAGCGTTCTCAGCGACCATGTCTTCACCGACTGGGGCAATGCCAGACGTCTCAGGAAATTACCGAGGTTGTAAGCCAAGACAAATAACTGAAGCCGAACCTGATTGTCTACGAAATCATGACACGACAGCCTTGTCCAGTTCAATGCGTATTTGCCTTCCTTGATCCACTGTTCGGCGGTGCCTCGCTAGTTATAGAACTTAACAACATTATTGGATTTCCAGTCCTCAATTCGACTTATAACTTACTATTACACAAGGGGTAATATGAGGTT
>CAZZHL010000110.1:0-7527 GCA_964653945.1 uncultured Pirellulales bacterium | reverse complement strand
TGCATAGCAAGGTCGTCGCTGAATGTTATCCAGATAAATGCCTTGTCCTCGTCCCACTGCGGTAGATTATTCAGTTCGTTTATGAAACTTGCCATCATAAACGTTTTCCCGCTTCCGGTTGGCGCCTTAAATACCAAAGGCATCTTACGCTTGCCTTCTCCCCAGAGTTTCAGAAATGATATAACCAGCTTATCTACGGCGTCTCTTTGAAATTTTAACGGATTCAAAATCGCCATAACTATCCTGCGTTATAAATGTTCTTGTAAATCTCCAATATCGGCAGGGGTATCGTCTTGACTTTGACTCCCTCAATATGCTCAAACTCGTCGTCGAATTCGTCGTCTCCCCAACTAAACACATATACCGTTACCGGATGCTTAAGTTTTTCAACCATCGTGACAAACTTTTCAAATTGGTCCAACTCCTCCCGAAAATATACTGCCGTATATCGCTCCCTATTCTCATACAACTGCCAATGGCTATTTTCTTTCACCTTGTATAAAGTGTTTTCCGCAATGGCTAACAATTCCCCTGCCTGATGGGCTAGCTCAACCTTATCGGCATCGGTGGCATTAAGAACGTTGTTCTTCCCAATAAAATCCGTCTTATAGTATTTCAGCGACCCGCCAAGTCCTTCTTTCTTCCCTTTTATGTTCTTTGTCCCAATCAACCTGATGTTATTATCCTCAACCTTAGCTTCATACTTTTCATATTTACCCCCCTCCATCATTTTTATTGATTCGATTTCGCTAAGTATATCTCCCACTTTTCTCAGCGCGCTCAAATTTAATTTCTTTTCATATAGAATTTCTTTTTCCTTCCCCTCAAACTGGTATCCATTTATCACTCGCTCAACTCTTAGATATGTAACCTCCTCGCAGATATTATTCTCGTTGTTAGTGCACAAGACACATTGCCTGTTCCCTCTATCTTCTTTGTTCATTTCCATAACTGCATGCGCTGTTGTTCCTGATCCTGCGAAAAAGTCTAATATGATTGCTTTCTTATTGTTTCCAACTATCATTGAAATCATATCTAATACGGTATAGAGCGATTTAGGATACGGGAATAAGTTTGCCACACCCATGATATTAGTTAAAAGCGCACTTCCGTGTGTCCCTGCATTATAACGTGGCCCCTGCCAAACGCTGAATATCGGTACTGAATTTACTCCTTGTTTCTTTACTACCAGAGCACCTTTTTTTGTATATTCAATAAGGTTATTTTTTATCAACTCATTCATTTTAGGCCTATTGTACCGCCATACTCGTTCTTTTCCCTCGCGGTCTAGCGGATAAATCCTTTTGTACCCTTCTTGAGTGTCGCCTTTAGGATAATCTTTTTCTTCAAGTGGTATCTCTGGCCCAACATCTATTACTTTTCGTGTTTCATTATTTACAATAATTGCGAAAAATTGGTTAGGTCGGTTAATTCGCCAGTTATTTTCACCTTGCCCAGAGCGTTTTAGGGACCATTTATCTTCTTCGTTTGCTGATTTTCTTCCTTTAAGGCCAACTCCTTTTGGAGTGCAGATAAAAGCGTATTCATGTACTCTGGATATTGTTTCGGAACCTGCACCTTGTGGGTGATGAGCTACAACAATTACGTCTCTTTCATATTTATAATCGTCGAATATCTCTTCAAGCAAAAGACCGAGAGGGTTTATTTCGTAGTCGTCAATTGCAATAATCAATGAACCATCTTGTTTCAATAACGTCTTCGCCAATATTAATCGCTTATATATAAAAGATAACCATTTACTATGGCGGAAAGGATCGTCTTTTTCTACGAATTGATTATTGTATCGCCAACTTTTGCTTCCTACGTTGTATGGTGGATCAATATATATCACATCAATTTTGCCTTTGTGAGTGTAGTTAAGGCAGGTTAATGCGTGATAATTGTCACCTTCTATAAGTATATGAGTGGGTTTGCCATCCTTGTTGACAACCGCCTTTTTCGCCGCTTCTTTCAGAACAGGCATTGCGTTTTCTGTTTTTTCTTCAAATTCCTCCGGTATATCCATCCAGACAAGACCGAATTTTTTATTCTTGACGGCCTTTTTCAGCCGAGCAAGGTCTTTCTTGAGTTTCCCATTCTCGGCCTCAAGCTCAATCTTGTCTTCTTTCTTCGGTGTTGCTTTCTCAGTCATATATTACTCGTACTACTTACTATGAAGCGCAGGCAGAAATCTGTTATAATCCCTTTTATCAATTATAACTTGCAACTTCTCAGCCATTTTGGCACCTTAAGAACTCATTTTTCGCATTATTATTGAAGATTTGGTAATGTAATATTATATCCTCTTGCCATAAAGGCCCCTCAAACCGAACATTTCTAAATACATCATAACCAAAACACCGCGTAAGTCATACACCAAAACCCCTGCCGCGAGCAGCAGGGCTAACCAACCCCCCCCAGGCAGGCTTGGGGGCTAAATAACTAAACGGTTTTTGGAACCTGCAACTGTTTCATCTGGGTATCGATAGTCTCTCTTATTTTTACAAGCTGGTCTATGTTCTCCTTCGGGATATAACTTGCCCTTGCGATTTCCTCGCGGACAGTGAGCTTAAATATATCAGAGGTCTCGGCACCGGCATCGACGGCGGCAAGGGCCTGCTTGTGAAAGTGCAAAACGGTCTTTAACATCTCGTACTGCTTGTCCATCGGGGTAAATGTGTCGACCTCATGGAAAGCATTTTGATGCAAAAAGTCCTCACGAATAGACCTTGCAGTCGCAAGGGCCAATCTGTCTCTCGGTGATAATGCCTCGGCGCCAACCAGCCGAACAATCTCAAGCAGCTCCGATTCATCCTCCAACAACCCCATTGCCTCAGCGGCCAGCTGCTCCATTTCCAGGCCTTTGTCCTTATCTTCGAAACATTCCTTTAGATATTGTTTATAGAAGGAATATGAGGTAAGCCAATCGATAGCAGGGAAGTGGCGCTGGTAGGCAAGCTCGCCTTTTAGCGACCAAAAGACCTTTACAACGTGCAGAGTTGCCTGGACGACGGAATCAGACAAATCACCGCCGGGCGGGCTTACTGCACCAATAATCGATAGAGAACCTTCACGTTCGGGAGAGCCGATACATTCGACCCGGCCTGCCCGTTCGTAAAAAGAGGCGATGCGAGCAGCCAGATAGGCAGGATAGCCTTCCTCCGCGGGCATTTCCTCCAGACGAGTCGAAATCTCCCTCATTGCTTCTGCCCATCGGCTGGTGCTGTCGGCCATCAGGGCTACGGTATAGCCCATATCGCGGAAATACTCGGCGATAGTGATGCCGGTATAGACAGAGGCCTCTCTTGCGGCGACGGGCATATTGGATGTGTTGGCAATCAAAACAGAACGCTTCATTAATGGTTCGCCGCTGCGCGGGTCTTTCAACTTTGGAAATTCCATTAAAACGTCGGTCATTTCATTTCCGCGTTCGCCACAGCCAACGTAAACAACGATATCAGCATCGACCCATTTGGCTAACTGGTGCTGAACAACGGTTTTGCCCGTGCCGAACGGGCCGGGGACGCAGGCGGTGCCGCCCTTGGCGACGGGAAAAAATGTGTCAATGACGCGCTGGCCTGTAACGAGGACTTTGTCCGGAGCGAGGCGCCTTTTTAACTGCCTTGCAATGCGGACAGGCCAAACCTGCATCAGTTTCAGCTCGGTTTCGGTGCCGTCATCAGAGACGCAGAGGCCAATAGTATCGTCGACTGTGAAATCGCCTTCGGATATTTTTTGAACAGTGCCTTTTAGGCCGAGTGGAACCATAATTTTGTGCACGAATTGTGTGGTTTCCTGGACCTCGCCGATGATGTCACCGGAGGCGACCTTTTTCCCATTTTCTACGGTTGGTTTGAAGTGCCATTTCTTTTCTCTGCTCAAGCCGGGTAGAGAGCTGCCTCGGCTCATATATTCGCCTTCGGCTTTTACGAGCAAATCAAGCGGCCTTTGGATGCCATCGTAGATACTTTCGATAAGACCCGGTCCTAATTCGACGCTCAAAGGTGCCTGTGTATCGACCACGGGTTCGCCCGGGCCTAAGCCGGTAGTCTCCTCGTAAACCTGAATCGAAGCCAAATCTTCGTGCAGCTCCACGATTTCGCCAATAATGGCGAGCTGGCCGACGCGAACGACATCATACATTCGGGCACCAGCCATGTTTTCGGCAACGACGACGGGGCCGGCGACTTTGACAATTCTGCCTTGTTTTGTTTCGCTCATACTTTCAGACCTTTTTATTTTTGCCACAAAGGCACTAAGTTTTATAATATAAATTTTTCATCTTTGTGTCTTCGTGGCTGATTATTTTTTTCCTAACTATTTTTTAAGATATTGATACCAGTGGCTATTTTAAGAGCTTCTCCGAGCGTTTTTGTTGCGACGCCCGTCGGTTCGGTGGTGAAGGGAACCACGATAATGCAGGGGGTCGGTAAATTCTCGTAATCCGAAAAAAATTGCTCGACGTCAGGGGCAATATTTTCGGCAACGATGATAAGGGCGTATTTGCCCTCTATGAGCTTCTTAGCGTTCTCGGCAATTTCTTCAGAAGCCCGGCCGGTTGCGAACGTATCAATCCCGAGTGCCGAGAACGGCATTACAAAATCGGAAGCGCCTAAAACTGCAATTTTACCTTCCATAATTTTCGTATCTCATATTGCGTTTGTTATTCTTTAGCTCCGTGTTTGAGTAGTAGCTCAACGATTTCTTTGTGTCCTTTTTCTTTTGCCAACATTAGTGCAGTCCGGCCTTGATTGTCTTCTGCATTTACGTCAGCGTCGTTAGCGATGAGCAGCTCCGCCAATTCCTTTCGGCCGCCAGTAGCTGCATAGTGCAACGACGCCGCACCGGTCTTGTTGTCTTTTGCGTTGATGTGGGCACCACTGACAATAAGAATTTTTGCTATGTCTATGTGTCCGTGGTCGACTGCCGAATGCAGCGGAATATCGCCGAGCACATTTGTTGCGTTGATTTCTGCGCCATGGGCAATAAGCAGTACCACCATATCCTTGTGGCCCTCTGCCGACGCGGAGTGCAGGGCAGTAGAGCCGTACTTGGCCTTTGCGTTTACATTTGCACCGCGGGCAATAAGCAGTTCAGCAATATCTTTTTTGTCGTACATAGCCGCGTAATAAAGTGGCGTCAGGCCAATTCTGTCCCTTGCGTCTATGTTGGCGCCCTTGGCAAGAAGTAGTTCTATAACGGCCTTTTGGTCACCTTCAACGGCGTAGTGCAGCGGTGTAGAGAGTCGCCTGGTCTGCCTTTTATTGACATCAGTGCCGTTTGCAAGGTTTAATTTTACCTCCGCAATATTACCCTCAGAGGCAGCCTGATACAGCGGCATAGTTGGTTCCCGCTCGCATCCGACGGTGATGAAGGTTAATAGCAAAATGGCGAAAAGTTGTTTGGAATGACAAAAACAGATTTTATTTTCTACATTTTGGTTCATGAGATGCGGTCCAGGATAAGTTTTGTGTCCAGGAAATTCTTTTTTGCCGTTAGTATTAATCGCACTGTACGGATTTCGTTTTCCTTCATCAGCAAATAAGCGATAATCGGCTGAGGGCCGGCGGTAATCTGGAGCGTTGATTTCAAAAAGCCGGTCATGAATTCGTCACACTGCTGCTCAACCTTCAAGAAAGATTTTTCCGAGCTTAAATAGGCGGCACCGGCCTCGACTAAGCGATAGTATGGAGTTACGAAAAATAACGGCGACATCGATTCGTAGCCGAGGTCGAGGGCCTGCAAGAGGCGCTCGGTCACAATGAAACCGCCATTAAAAAAAACGTTGCGCTGCTCAGACTCAGTGAATTTCAAGCGGAACATTGTACGAATGTTGGTCAAATCAATCTGGATTCTGAAAAGTCCGAGCAAAAAAACACTTTTTAACTGATGTGCTTTTTTAAGATTGTATTGAGACTGGAAACTGTCGATTACGTAATCTATTTGACGAATATCTTTATTTTGATAAAAGGCAAGAGTGGCCTGGTCCGCAGCCTGCTGCATATAATCAGGTAGTTGTACAGACTCATCAGCTTCTTCTGAGAAGAGCTTTTCAAAAAGTTCCGGCGGAGCGTTACCATCATCACTGTAGTCCGTTCCCACAGGTTTTTCGGTTAGAGCTCTGCGAAGTGCCAGGCGAAGATTGGCGAAGTCATCCCGCGTTTTGAAAAGATGCACGAGCGGTTTATCGAGGATTAAATCTGCAAACAGCTGCCGCAGGGCCTTTCTTCGAGCGAGCAGGATTTCTTCTATCTCGGTGGAACTTTTGCCACCTGATGGCAGGGTGTATTCGGTGGCTGATAACAGGTCAGCGGCCTGGGCGAAATTTTCGGCGTTGGCCATATCGAGGAGCGTTGCCCTGGTGAGCATCTGCATCTCAATGGCCCGTACCTGGGCTGTCTGGAACGTATATCGCCAGTCGTCACCACCGACAGGGGGGTAGGTATAGAAATCAATAACAGGTTGTTTGAGCTTTGTAGACAACATTCTATTAGGCTATCAGGTTATCAGATAGTGGTTATCAGTTTAACTTAGTTTTCTCTTCTGTCTGAATACTATTTACTAAAAAGTTCTTTTGCTAATTCAATTTCCAGTTCTTTGCGAGCGTTATCGAGCAATACATCAAAGGTGACATTGGTTTTTATCTTGCCGCGTCTTAGGATAAAACCGCCCCTGGTGTTGTGTTTTTCATCTGACATTTTTAAATCAGCTTTTTTGTCGGGACTTAGCTGCTCATTGACTTTGTTTATTAGCTGTTGGTCAATTCGCCTTTCGTTCTTGTCAATGATGACTTCTTCTTCGCCGGTTTCGACTGATTCGAGCATTAGTTTTGTGATGAGGTTTTGGTACTGGTCATCCGGCAGATTTTGTAATTGCTTGAGAGCTTTTTCAAAAACTTCATCGAGAATTTTGCTTTTCTCGGTGAGGAACTGCTTTGTCATGGCCATTCTTGCTGCTGCGAGGATATGGGATTTCTCATCTTTTGCGGCCTTTTCGGCAAGAGTTTTTGTTTGTTTTTTGAACTCGGCCAGTTGCTCATCGAGTTTTTTCTGCTCGGCAGCCTGATTTTGCTCGGCCTGGTTTTTAATTTTTTCAGCCTCGGCCTTTGCCTCGGCCAGGATTTTTTCAGTTACTTTTTCAGCTTCCATAATTAGTATGTGCGTAGATTAAAATAGTTTTAGTTACAAATTGTCTTATGCAACAGCCGGCCAGGCGATGCCGAACATAAGCATAAACATAGTTACCAAGAGGCCTAGGACGGCGTAAACTTCAACCATAACCGCAAAGACAACGCCTGCCTTAAAAGCCATCTCGGGTTTTTTTGCAGCCATAAGAATTCCGCCTGCGCAAACTTTGCCTTGAAAAATAGCGCTGACGAGGCCGGCAAATGCAATCGGCAGGCAGGCCATCAACACCTGCACGCCAAGTGTCGAGTTGAGCTGCGATACTCCTGTGCCGCCAAAGAAATTAAGTTTGAGCATCACAAGAAATGCAGCCAAAAATCCGTAGAAACCCTGCGTGCCGGGC
>CAZZHL010000109.1:0-7527 GCA_964653945.1 uncultured Pirellulales bacterium | reverse complement strand
GCCCTTGGACAAACGGCTCCAAATCCTGTCCTGAGCACAATCAAACATTTCAGGGATGAGTATGAGGCACATATAAACCAAACACGCTGTCCTGCAGGTGTGTGCAAGGCATTGATCAGTTATTACATTGACCCTGATAAATGTCTGGGTTGCGGACAGTGTGCAAAGAACTGCCCGACGGATGCAATCTCCGAAACCGAGGATAAGATACATGTTATTGACCAGGAAAAGTGTATCAAATGTGGAAGCTGTCTGTCGGGCTGTCCTGAAAATGCAAAGGCTGTGGTTTTACAAGACGCGCTTTATGCTCGGTATTAACTGCAATGGCTACTATAAGGGAATAAAAAATGAAGACAATACAGTTAGAAATTGATGGAAAGAAAGTCCAGGCCAAAGAAGGCGCAACAATCCTCGAGGTTGCTAGGGAAAATAGCATTTACATTCCGGTTCTTTGCCATCATCCTGATCTTAAACCATCCGGTGTTTGTCGCTTGTGCATGGTAGAAATATCGAAGAATAAAAGAACAAGGCTGGTTGCTTCCTGTGTTTATCCTGTTGAAGAAAATCTCGTTGTAAAAACCGATTCCGGAAAGATAAGAAAAATTCGCAAGATGATTGTCGAACTGCTGTGGCCAACCGTCCCGGCACTGGCAAAGGAGTTTGGTGTGGAAAAATCCAGATTTGTCCCTGAGCATACTGAATGTTGTCTGTGCGGACTATGTGTCCAGTATTGTGCAGAGGTCGAAAAGTTAAACGCAGTTCACTTTAAAGGCAGAGGGATAAACAGGGAAGTAGCTATTCTTCCGGAACTGGTAGATGATTGTGCCTACTGTACGAAGTGTTACGGGTTGTGCCCAGGTGGATGGATTGTAACTCAAGCCATGACAATGTAATAAAGACAGGTATAAATGCCGAAATGAAGGGCCAAATAAAAATTGATACCGAAAGGTGCAAAGGCTGCGGCTTATGCGTAGAAGCATGCCCAAAAAACGTCATTGTAATATCTAAACACTCTAACAAAAACGGTTACTTTCCTGCGGAGGTAGTCAACGGTATCGATTGTTTCGGCTGCGCTTTATGTGCTATTATATGCCCGGATGCGGCAATTGAAGTGTATCGCGACATCGACATAGAAGCTGTCAAACCCCAGAGGAAAAGTATGACCCGAGTTTAAGCACTGTGCAAAAATAGTACGTTGATGATCAAAGACTAAGCGAGATGGTAGCTATTAAAGCTATTATAGGTTTTCCAACTTTTGAATTTCACTTCTTCCAAGGCAGAAGTATCCCAGAGCACATACCCCAGAAACTCAATTATCTTTGGCAACCGGCAAATATCAGGTATTGAGCGGCTGTGCAACTCTAAGCCTGATTTGGCCGGAGGCCAGACTTGTCCGCCAAAGGCCGGAATCCCTCCTGCTCCGTTCTACTTCGCTGAAGCTTCGTAGAATCGGGCTTGGGGTCATGAGAAACGTTTAACGCTTGTTACTGGGGATTAAAGAGTCACATAAATCGATACCAAATATCCTGTTCGTTTCACTGCAGCGACGAAAAGGTAAGAGGCAGAGAAGAGCAATTTAAGAACATGATTTGGTTTGAGCTATCGGTCTTGCTAAGGATATTCAACACAAATAGTTAGACCTTCAGAATATGTTCTATTGAAAAAATAAAAAATTTAGTTGTGTTTAGCCGATACTAATAGTATAAATAGTTGCATTGAATTGAAATGATTGCGTAATAGGGCGTTGATAAAGCAGAATCAACGCTTAGTTGTATTGCTCCTGATACCTGCCACTGTAATCATTTTTTTTATTCTGCCAGCCTTTGTTATACAAGGTGCTTTTTGTATATGAACCGCATACCAACCCTAAAAATAGGGAATCTGGAAATTCGTCCACCCATAATACAAGGCGGAATGGGCGTTAGGGTATCGAGGGCAAATCTGGCTGCGGCAGTTGCAAATACCGGATGTGTCGGCGTTATTGCCAGCGCCGGGCTTGGTCAATATGAAGATTTCCCGGATGCTGAATTTGAAAGAGTGAATGAGCAAGCTTTAAGGTACGAAATCAGAAAAGCAAAGCATAATACCAGCGGAATAATCGGCGTCAACGTAATGGTTGCTCTTTCTGATTATGAAAACCTTGTGAAAACTGCTGTCGAAGAAGACGTTGACATAGTAATTTCCGGTGCGGGATTACCTCTAAGCCTGCCAAAATATCTTAATGGAAAAGATATTAAATTAGTCCCCGTTGTTTCCTCGGCAAGAACTTTTAATATTATTTGCAGAAGATGGAAAAGCCATTTCAATAAACTCCCGGATGCCGTAATAGTCGAAGGCGTAAAAGCGGGTGGTCATTTAGGATATTCCTATATAGATATAAAAAACGGAACCGTACCCGAGCTTGAACAGACCATTCACGAAGTAATTAAGGTCGCTGATTCTTTCGGCCCAGGCATTCCCGTAATTGCCGCAGGAGGAATCTTTGATGGAGAAGATATTGCCCGTTTTCTCAAATTAGGTGCTTCTGGAGTTCAGATGGCAACGCGTTTTGTCTGCACGGATGAGTGCGATGCCCATGAAAACTTCAAACAGGCTTATCTAAATGCTCGGGAAGATGATATAACAATAATAGAAAGCCCGGTCGGAATGCCCGGAAAAGTTATAAACAGCAGCTTTGTAGAACAAATCAAACAAGGCAAAACCGTACCTTTCGAGTGTAAATATCAATGTCTTAAGACCTGTGACCCCACAAAAGCACCATATTGTATAGCCAAAGTTCTGGCAAATGCCGCAGAGGGAAAGCTGGATGACTCTTTTGTCTTTGCAGGTTCAAATGCCTATCGATGTAATGAAATCGTACCTGTAGGATTACTTGTTAAAAAGTTAGTTGAAGAATTAACTTCAGCACTTGCTGGGGAAGCACTATGTCTATAGATGGCCTGCGTCAATCCTTCAAATCCTTTGGTCAGGTCAAATCCCTCCTGCTCTGTTCTACTTCGCTGAAGCTTCGTAGAGTCACTTGAACTCGGCTAAGTGGTGAGATTAAATCATTTCTGCGCTATCATCGGGAATCCAGCTGTCGCTGTCATCAGAAAGTTTTATGTGGAACCAGCCGGGTCTGTTTTCGAGCAAATCAAATTCCGTCCCTTCATGGAGCGGTTCTTTGAAACTGGGCGGATAATTCTGTCCGTCGCCCTGGCGGGCAACAACCTCTTTAGCTGTAATAACTCCGCAAATTGTGCTGGTTTGGCTCCTGGATTCCACGATAACCGATGCGAGAAAACAGATTGTTAAAATACCACAAATTGCCATAGCAGCCGTCAATGTACCAATCCTGCCGAACCATATTGTGATTGTGATACATAAGCAGACAATTCCAAAGAAGATACACATAAGCAGGAATTTAGTTTTAATCGAAAAGTCATAGTGCCAGAAAAACAGTGTTTGCAGAACGCGTTTTTCTGTTTTTACGGCCACCGTATCTATTCTTTGGCCGCGTGCGGAAGCTAAATTCTTTTTGATGTTTTCGTCAGAGCCGTTTATTTTTGCAGCCCTTCGGTAATTTAAAATAGCTTTGCCGAGCTGTCCACGAAGGAAGTAGGCATTGGCAAGATTATAGTATAATTTGGCATTTTTGACTTGTCCCTGGTCTATGATTCTCTCAAAACCAAGAATTGCTTTTTCGTAAAGTCTTTCGGCCTGCTCCGGTTCCTCCGTTGAATTAGCTTGTCTGAAATCCTGATTTGCCTGGTTGAAAAGTGTGCACATTTGCTCATTTGACAGCTCGGCCTTTGCCGAGGCTACTGTCGCAAATAAAAGCAAACTAACCAACAGTGTTGTATATTTTTTTGCCGTCATTTCCTGGATTTTTTATCGATAGTTTGAATCAGCTTTATTACTTCTTTGATTTGTGTTGAGTCGATGCTCGCCTCTATGGCTGCATAGCGGGCGGCTTCACAATTGACTATTATTTCTTTGAATCTCTCTGCTGTTCGGCTGTCCTGTGTTGCTGCTGCGAGCACTTCCTGACAATCGTCTCCGGTAAGTGACCCGGCGGTCCTGTCAAAACGGTCACCAATATACTGTTTCATTATCGAGGCGAGTAATTCGTGTCGTTGCTGCGCTGTCGAAGAAATTTTCTTTAGCTTGCCGATAGCTATGCTCGCAGCATTTCGTCGACGTTTCTGAGCAACTTTTTCAGGAGTCGTATGTGTGAAGAATTTAATTACGGCACTTACTATAAGTAAGACCAGCGGTCCTGCCCAGACCACTAGGTAACCCGGACTGAATACAGCAGCCATCGTGGAAAATATTTGATTTGTCAGGGCATCGAGGTCTTCATAATTGGCTGAAAGTCCTTTCTTTATTGCCTCAACTTCTTTATTCACCGGCGCAAAATCGCTACCCTCTAAATCCGCATTGGTCAGCATCTTTGACGGCGACACCTCAAGCTTTATCGGCTCGGTTTTGGCAACTGCGTATCTGCCCTTTTCGGCGTCGAAGTAAGCAAGCGGAATCGGAGGTATCTCAGCGACTTTGTCGTTGTTGGCCCGTATCGTTTGTGTAAAGACTTTATAATCGTTTTCAATCGCCGGTGTCGCTTTCTCAGAGGGGATTTTGAAGTTTTGTGCCAGCTCAGAAATCTGTTCAAGTGCCGGCCACTGGACTGGTTTCAGGTACTTGCCGCCGCCGATTTTGATTGTAAGTGTGATGGGGTCGCCTACATTTACTTTTGTGGGCGCTGCGGAAGCTGTGATTGTATATTGACCTACCAGGCCGTAAAACCCTGAAGGTTTACCTTCTTCAGGCAGAGGCAGAACTCTTAGCTTTAGAGGCTGTGAGCTGACCATAAATCGTTTGTATTCTTTCCCTGACCCGAAAAAACCATCAAAAAAACGGTCTCGTGAACGCGCTCTGCCAACAGCAACATCGGCAGAGACTGAGGCGGGTGGGATTTCTATCTCACCAGAATACTTGGGAATCAAAACCTTGCTAAAGGACAGCAGAATCGAATCTTTGCCGTTATGAGTCGTTCGGTATTGGCTGACAAGAACGGTTACACCGTTACCGAGGTTGAACTCTTTTGCCTGTGGATTTGAGGTGTCCGGCTCTTCCAGATAAAAGGCGTCATTAGTAAAAGCGGGTATATTGAACTGGAAGTCGCCGATGTCGGCGGAGATATAAAACTTTATGGTCATAATAACCGGCTGGCCGACATAGCATTGCTGCTCTGATAAGGTAACCTCCAGGTCCAATTGGTCGGTTGTACCCGGTTTTAGAATATTGACTTCTATGGGATTGGTTTGATAGTTCTTTTCATCAAGCGTCACTGTAACCGGCGGCAGATATATTCGCCCCGGCTGGCCGGCTGTCAGTGAATAACTCATCACATAGCGTTTAGTAGTTTCCCGACTTGTTCGGCCGTTTACGATGCTTATCGAAGTTTGTGAAACGTCTTTGTTGCCGGCACTTTGAGGATTGTATTTTGCCAGAGGTGTTAAATCGGCCTGCCCCGGTTTATTCTCTCCATCAATAATTATATGATAACCAAACTTCTCACCGACATAGATATCTGCTGAAGAGTCAACCTGAGCAAAGACTTGCACGCCAGCCATGGCATTGCCTGTTAGTAGTGCTACAAAGGCAAAAGCGATAAAAACATTTTTAGCGAAGAGATTCATATTACCAGTCTTTCTCCACTTTCTGATAACCGGCTCTCTGAAGGATTTGCCTTTGCTTTTTATCATTCTGTTCTTTGTCCAAGATTTCCTGGGCGGTTGCATCAGGGGCAACAGCTGCCTTTTGTTCTTGTTGCTGTTGTTGTTCTTCGCTTGGCTGATTCGGTTCCTGTGTCTGTTGAGTTTGTTCCTGTTGTTGTTGCTGTTGTTTTTGTTGGTTCTGTTGATTTTCCTGAGACAGTGCCTTCAACGCATTTTCAAGGTGTTCAGCAGCTTTATCCTGAGACTTTTTGGCGGTATCACCATCTGAAGCTTTTAATTTTGTCTCAGCTTCAGATTGCTTGTCCATCGCCTGCTCAAGCTCTTGTGCGGCTTGCTGCATCTGTGGCGGCTGAGGGGTATTGGGGTCCTGCTGCTGCATTTGCTGCGATGTTTGCTCTGTTTCTTTCTTAAGCTGCGATTGTTCTTCTGCCTGTTTTTTATAATTATCCATCGCTTGCTGCTGGTCGATTTGTCCTTTTTCCTCCTGTTCTTTTATTTCCTGGGTTTGTTTAGCGAGGGCTTTTTGTTGTTCGGCAAGTTCTTTTAGCTTCTCTTGGAGTTGCTTTTGTTTGGCTGCCTGTTGCTGCTGTTGCTCTTTTTGCTTATTGAGCTGGTCGATTATGTCTTTGATAATCAGGCGGGCAACTTCGATATTTTTTGCAGCTTTGTCATTTTCAGGGTCAGTTTCTGCCGTAAGGCATCCTGTGGACAGTGCGCTTCGCCAGCAAACAATACTCGTTTGCAGGTCTTCGAGCGCTTTTTGAAGATTGGAGTCTTTTTGTTTGGACCCACGCTGGAAATAGCTGTTGCCGAGGTTGTACTTTGCCTTGGCAACCATTTCCATATCTTTGCTTTCCGCGGCGACTTCATTATAGAGGTTTATGGCCTCGGCAAGGTCGTCAAGCTGGAAATAGCAGTTGGCCTTGTTGAATTTTGGCTCCAGCACCTGCGGCTGGTCAGTGAGGGCCTGGTCGTATTCTTTTATTGCTTCGTTGAAATGTTCCTTATTATAGAGATTGTTCCCCTGGCGTACTGTATTGTGGACAGAAGCAGCCGAAGCTGCCTGCGCAGTTATCAGGACCAGCGATATCAGAAGTATCACGGGCTTCCAGCCCGTGATACCACGGCCAAGATGGCCGTGGTACATTTTTTTGCGTTCGCTTGTCAGTGTCTCCAATGCAATCAGTCCTAATCCGAGGGCCAGGAAAATCTGGAATTTCTCATCATACGTCATCATCGTTGTTGACTCAAGCTCGCGTTTTTCAGCTGAGGCGATAAGCCCTTCATAAATCTGTCCTAAGTCCAGGGTCGTACCCGGCTCTACTGATAAATATTTGCCGCCGTTGGTAGCATAAACCACCTTGCGTAAGGTATCGGCATCGAGCTTTGACCAGACCTCTTGTCCTTTATATTTCATAAAAGTTTTTTCACCATTCTCACCTGTGATTGGAATCCGTGAGCCCTGGTTCTCATCTCCAAGCCCGATAGCAATAATTCTTATGCCTTCTGTGGCCGCCTTTTCTGCGGCCTGGACAGGAAAGCTGTCATGGTCTTCACCATCGGTAATCAGGATAATATCCTTATATTCGCGGCTCTGCCTGTCAAACACATCTTCCGTTGCCTTGCGAATAGCATCTCCAATCATGGTGCCGCCTCTGCTGGTGCTCTCAGTGGATATATCGGCTAACACCATTCGTACAAAGGCGTAATCCTGAGTCAATGGGCATTTTACAGTTGCATTGCCGGCGAAAGTTACAATCGCTATTCTATCGCCTTGTAATTTTTCTAAAAGGTCGCGTATCGCTAT
>CAZZHL010000108.1:474-7585 GCA_964653945.1 uncultured Pirellulales bacterium | reverse complement strand
GTCTGGCCTATTCAACCGCTTCAGTTAATGAACTAACTTTTTTGATTTTTATTGATTTCTCTTCCTGCCCTGCGTAGCCCTTTGGGCGAAGCGGGGTGTTCTCCTTGTCCTGCGTAGCTCCTAAGGAGCGAAGCATGGATGTGGCTAATTTCTTTTTAATCGAATCTGCTATTTTTGGTGCGGTTTGGCCTAACAGAATAGCTGCCTTGGTCTTTTCAGCTATTTTCCGGCCGAGTTCATCAAAGGACAGATTCTTATCATATCCGCCGGCAATAATGATAATCGGCTGGCAAGCCCCAGCGTCTCCCGACGCTAGTCGGGGCTGCGGGTCAAAAGCTTCCAGTGCGGTGATTGCGCTCTGTGGCGTTGTTGCTTTCGAGTCGTTGTACCACCTGACGCCATTGATTTCTGATACCAATTCGAGCCGATGAGGTAATGCCTTAAACCCCGGCAGGGCCTTTCTAATCTGGCCGTCGTCAATGCCGAAGTGCCTGGCGACAGCGATTGCAGCGGCGAGGTTTGAAAGATTAGCCCGGCCGGGCAGCGGAAAACTCTCGCGTATTTCTTCATTTATATCGTCGGTTGAAAATTTGATACAGGTTCTACCTGCATCTGTCTTGTATTTTTCAAACCATTCTGTGGCGATTTTATCTTCGGCATTGAAGATAGAAACAACATGGCAGTTTTCATCCAGCTCTTGAAATTTGAAGATATTTTCCTTTGCAGCACAATAGTTGGCAAATGTTCCATAGCGGTCAAGATGATTCGGCGTAAGATTGGTCAGTAGTGCAACATCAGGTGCCTTTTTTATTTCTAATTGTTCGAGCTGAAAGCTCGATAGTTCCAGCACAACTACATCTTTGCGGCCGATTTGCTCTAATATAGTTAGTAACGGCTCATTACCGATATTGCCGCTGAGCCAGACCTTTTCGTCTCTCGTCTTTTTCAGTAAGTGTGCAGTCAGGGCGGCTGTTGTGCTTTTGCCGTTTGCCCCGGTTATGCCGATTGTCATTGCAGGGCAAAGCTCGAAGAATATATTAATCTGGGACGTGATAAGTTTGTTATGTTGGCGTGCTATTTCCAGAAATTTATTATCACCGGGCACCGCCGGATTAGCGATGATAATATCTGCTTTTTCAAAATCGCTCACGTCATGCGAGCCGAGGTGATATTCTATATCAGGAAATTCTTTAAGTTGGCCGATTGATTTTTGCAGTTTCTCTGCCGGTGCCAAATCTGTTACGGTTACTTTTGCGCCGGCACTTGCCGCGAATTTAGCTGCATCGACACCTCCGCCAAAACGACCCAGCCCCATCACCAGGACAGTTTTACTTCTGATGAAATCCTTGTTCATATCAAAGTCTGCACAGCTTTTGCGAGGTCAATTTTCGCATCGATTACCGCTTGCTCGATGCATCTTTTCCAATCATCGCCGAACTGTTCTTTGTATTGTGGTTTTTCATAAGCGTAGATTATCGACCGCGATGCATTGATTAAAGCTCCCGTGCCGTCGGGTTTGCAGAACCGCAAACAGTCGGCCGCCGATGCGCCCTGCGAGCCGTACCCAGGCACGAGAAACCATATCTTTTCATACTTCTGCCGCAGCGCTGTTGTTATCTCCGGCGATGTGCCGCCCACCACCATCCCCACATTACTATATCCGTTTTTGCCGACCCGCTCGTTTTGGCAGGCGATTTCATTGACTATTTCAGCGAGCTTTTCATACATCGTTTGGCCGTCTGCATCGGCGAAATCCTGAATAGCTGCAGCGGAAGGATTGCTGGTTCGGATTAGCACGAATACTCCCTTACCTTCCTTGTTGGCCATATCCGCAAAAGGGATAATACCATCGGTTCCGGTATAGCCGTTGATTGTTATACCATCGGGAGCGAGCGTATCTTCGAGGCCGGTCAATTCCGGATTTTGCAGATGAGCCGCCGCGTAAAGCTCGGCGGTATGGCCGATATCGCAGCGTTTCACATCGCCGATTATTTCCAGCCCCAGCTCATCGGCCTCGGAAATCAACGCATAGTAAGTTTCCATCCCCTCCCAGAGGTACTTTTCGAAAAATGCGATATTTATCTTTATCGCCGGCACCATCGGCGCAACAATTCGCATCGTCTGCGTGCAGAAATCGAAAATTGCATCTACTGCTGCATTCGCATCGAGCTCGTCATTCATATCGCGATGGCTTATTATGGCCGAGGGTAGTCGGCTGTAAACGGGGTCCAAGCCGACAATCAAAGAAGTTCTTTTGGCCTTTATAGCAGTACAGAGACGGTCGGCAAAATGGCTCGCCATTGGTTAAATCCTTTCACGACTCGACTAATCCTGTCGAAGTCAAAAACTAAAATCTGCAAAATCTGCGAAATCCGTGGTTTCTTTACTTTCTTAAAATTACTATAATCTCAAAAACGCTTTTTAGCAAGTATTTATACTGAGCTTTGTCGAAGTGGCCCAAATATGGATACAAAGGAAGACCCGAAAAAACCAAAAAAGAAAAGATTCAAAAAGCGCTACTGGCTTCTGGTCGATTTGGCCATAGCGGTTTTTCTTCTTGTTTTGTTGTTCTACACGCCCTCCGGCTATAACCCCGCTTCCGACGATAACGATGGCCGCGTCGATTCATATTTGACCCATTTATCATCTGAATTTTATAACGGTGCACAGCTTCAGGAGCCGTTCGAGGTGGTCATTATTGACGAGAAATTAAACGAAGCGATTGCCGGCTGGTCGATGGCCTCTGAGGAAACCGTCCTTTCATCGCCTGCCGTGCGTTTTGAGTCGGACACTATCGCATTAATGGGCACGGCAACCTTAAAAGGCGTGGAGCTTGTGGTTACTATCGTTTTGCAGCCGGAGATTGACGCAAATGGTCTTTTGAATTTGCAGGTGGCGAAGGTAAAGACCGGCGCCATGAATATTACCCCTCTTGCCAGGATGGTCGCCAGAAGGATGTACGAGCAGCAGCTTGCCATCATGCCTGTAGATACGGGGGATTGGCGGGCGCAGGTCGCCGCATCATTATTGGATGGCAAGCCGTTCGACCCCGTCTTTCCCGTCGAGGACAAAAACGTCCGCCTCGAAAAAGTAAATATTGCCGAAGGCAAATTAACCCTCCACCTTGAACCTGTCCCGTAACATATCTTATAGTGCGCCTGCTCAACACTGCGTAGCTTCAGCAGAGCAGTGTCCGCCTGGAAAAAGTAACTATTGAAGAAGGCAAATTAACACTCCACTTCGCCCCTGCGCCGTAATCCCGTAGAGTTTATTCTTTTTTATCTCCGCCGAGCAGCCCGTCCAGCAGCCCGCCCGTTGATTTCTTGATTTTTTCACTAATATCATCTACTTTGCCGCCGATTTTCTCTCCGAGTCTTTTATCAACCTCGCCTTTGAGTCTCTCTTTACCGGCTGTAACAAGGGCATTTTTGAACTGCTTATCGAGACCTTCGACATCGAACGCAAGTCTCGGCTCGTCCACCGGCCCTACCATGCGTATCGTCATATCAAGCTCCTTCAATACCCCGAATATCTGCGATGTCTGCGCACTGCCAAGCCCCATAACGCCTTTTCCCTGCCCCCTCGCCTCGAGGTTTCTCAGGGACATCTTTATCGCCACATCAATCGCCTCGCTCGTCATTGTCCCCTCGAAAGTGCCCGAAGCGTCGCCCGACTTCAAAGCAAGGCCCGACTCCCTGCTCAGCATCGATTTCGCCTTGCTCAGGTCAAAGCCCTCGAAGCCGCCCGTAACCTTCGCCGCGACCCCTTCGAACTGCACCTGTCCGTTTAGCTTCGCGGCCGTATCATACGAACTTATCTCGAAACCTATCGGCAGCCCCGACGTCTGCGGAGCGTCGTTGAGGTTCTTCAATACAATCTTGCTCTTGCCGAACAGCTCCGACTGCAGTTGCGTGTTGTCCATTAATATATTCTTCGCCAACAGCTTCATCGCAGCCGGGACATCCGCCCTCGCGTTAAGATACTCCATATACTGCTGCGGCGGCTCCGCTTTTTCCTTCGGCTTCGGCATGAACCTCTTGAGCTTCGCAAGTCTTTCCTTCCACACGCCGTAATTCTTTATGTACTTTTCCAGCTTGGCGACATTGGCGGCCTTGACCTTAAAATCATTCGGGTCGAAGACGGGCTTATCCTCCCCTGCCGGTTTTTCCGCCACCTTGCCGGGTGTCCCGCGCTTAATGCCGAACGTCACCCCGCTCAGCTCGATATTATCCATCACCACCCTGCCCAGCAGCAGATTATACAAGCTCGCATCGGCGCTGGCCTTCTCTATCGCGATTTGATTGTTCGCCGGGTTCTCCGCATCTGTCACCTCTATCCCCGAAGCCGATGCGGAACCCGACAACACCGACAGTTCGAGCGCCCCGACATTGACCTCTGCCCCATTGGCGCTGCTCATCCTCTCGACCGCATACTTTTTGACCGCTTCATCCTGAACGAGCATCGATGCCCCCGCGACTGCGACCACCAGTATCACAGCGATAGCGACGCCCGCCTTGCGAACATAGACCGTCTTCTTTGTAAATAGTGATGCGGCGTCTTTGGTGCGCTTGCCTATCAGTATCCTGTCGAGTGTCCACACCCACTTATTGGAGTACCATTTCTTAAATGCCTCGGAATTTCCCTCGAACTTTAGCATCTTCTTGCGAAAAGCAATTACGACCTGTGCAAACATCAGCCCGGCTATGGCACCGACCACCGGGCCAAGCACTATCGCCCCCGCAACCGAATACCGAGTAAAGTCCGTCGCACCAAATATCGGCACCGATGAGAGTGCGTTTATCAAAAACGATAGATGTCCCTGCACAAATACGCCGACGTGATACAACACCGGTGCCGCCGCAAAGCACAACGCCTTACCCATCGCCGCAGAAAGCAGAAACAGACCCGTGTGAATATTAAGCACCAGGAACAGCACCACGACAAACGTGTGCAGTCCCGTCCAGCCGGGCACCAGCCCGAACCAGAATCCGAGCGTTATAGATAAAAATATCAACGCAGGCGCAACTCCGCCGCGAAAAACCGCTATCATTTTGCGTATGGATTTGGGAAGCAGCATCTCTTTTTCTCCTTAAAAGCAATCCTTTACTTGTTCTCTCTGCCGACAATTCTAACCCCATCCCAGCCTGACAACAACCCCCAAATCTTAAAATATACCCGCCCCGTGCCGTAGCATATCTTGATTCTTCTATTCCGCAAGCGGAGTTAATACCTGACCGTAGCGTTTCTTGGTAGCTCAATTACTTTTACGATTTCTTGATGAGAAAAGATGATTTGTCATATCGTTTGCTTGTGATTGGATTAGTTCAATTCCTTCTCTCAGCTCCTCACACGTAGATCCGATTTTATTTATATTGAGGCTATTTATGAAATACTCAGCCCCTTTGCCTTTGCTGTATGTTTTGCCGTATCTCTCAAATAGTTGTTGCAGATCACGATACCCAAACTTTTCTGGTGGTTGGTAAGCTCTTGGTCTTCTTTGTGAATTTGGAACTCTTAAGAACTTGTATATTGTGTCCAAATCGTAGAATAACCAGGATTCTATCTGCTTAGTTGCCGTGATTAGGTCAATACTTAGTATTCGTCGCTGTCTTTGGTCCTTGAAGTGTTTTTTTATAATTATAATGTCGAAACCCGGGACTTGACCATACCGCGACTCTCTGTCGAAGCAACAATAAATCCTAATTATTTCATCTGTATGTTGTTGAAGGTACATATAGATTCTATCAATCACTTTTGCATTAATATTGTAAAGCCCCCCAACATCTTGAATTGTACTTCGGCAATCTCTCAGGGGCTCTGATTTGACGCGATTGTAAAAAATTTCGTCAGTTTTGCCTTCAACTAGTAAGAGTGATATGGGTTTTTTAATAACCTGTTGCTGGCCTACCTTAGACATCAAACTTTTCCTTCCCTGAAGCCTTTGAAATCCCTAACGAGTAACTCGCCAAAACTCATTAAACCCTTGTTAAGGTAATCACGCAACTGCGTAGTATTCTTCACTTTTTCAAAGTGTGTGGCGCCGGTCTCGTCAACAATCGCTACATTAACATCTTCAGGTTTGACCCCGTTAAGAACATACGGTGAATGAGTGGTTAGCAACACGGGCCATTGCTCTGCGTGGTCTTGTAGAAATCTTAGAAGCTTCTCCATAGCTGCTGGATGCAGGCAATTCTCTAATTCTTCTAAACATAAGATTCGACCAGCAAGGCGCTTGGAAAACAGTGCTGATAGTATTGCTACAACAGCCAGCGTGCCATCAGAATACTCTGCAATATGTGCATATATGTCGCCTCGCCTCTTTATATAGCACCGCCTTATTTTTTCTATAGTTTCTTCACCCCCACTGCCTTTCGATGGTGTTGATATTTCTTTGGCTTCGAATATCAAATCTTCTAAATCAAGAATATCACAGACGCTTTGTTTAAAAATTTCATATTTTTCTTTATTCTCGTATATTTCATCTATTGCTAACAACAAATCGAAGGATGATATGCGAAGACCTTCAAAGCCACCACCTTTCCCCATTGAATCTCGCAGTCCATCCGGCGAGATCACGAACACGTCTGTTAAAGCTGTGTTAGCTATCCCATCAACAGATATCTTAAATTCAGGTGGCAAACCTTCAAAATTCGGATGTATAGACTCAATCGCCAAAAGAGATGATATACCATCAGCAATGTTACGTTCCTTTTTACCTATTATTTTAAGTTTGTTACTATCTCTGGAAATATATTTTTTGGACGCACCTGTCCTGGAAGGTTGTTTCGCTCGCAAAGTTTCTGTAAGAAACTTCGCTCCCCCTTTCTCATCGGGATGGCGCAGTACTGTAAAATCATAATCTACTACCCACACATCCTTACCAACATTAGTCTCAAAGGTTATTCCGATGCTCAGATTTTTATTTTCATGTCCGATTAGATGACAAATTGATGTCCCAAACCTTCTTGCAGGAAATCCTTTAAATACCATATCCCGAGATTTTTCACTGCCAAAGCAGAAAAAGAATAACATCTGTATTGCCTCAAGAAGATTGGATTTTCCGCTGTTGTTCGGCCCGACAAGAACGTTGAAATCACCGAGATTGACTACA
>CAZZHL010000108.1:0-464 GCA_964653945.1 uncultured Pirellulales bacterium | reverse complement strand
TATAGCCATCAACTCTTATTTGTTTTAGTTTCATAATTATCCCCTAAATTAAGCAGAATTAGCCTCAAATTCATTAAAATATCGGCATTTTTCTCCTAATTCAATACGAAAATAAGCACAATTGGTTCCTATGCAAGTAAATTTTTTATTATTTTTCGCAATTTTCCTCTTCTAAGGCGGCCAAAATTCCTTCCCTCTGATTTCTGCTTGTCCGCCAATCCGCGTGGCGGATCCTCTGCCCTCCGCCTGCCCCGCTCCAATTTCGAAGTTCAACTCTGTCAGGACATTCTTGTTGAAATGACAATCTTTATTCTGGAATAGTAGTAACTTGGTTTTTAAAAATTGGTGCGGGGTCATCTAAATACTCCTATCATGAGCTGACCGACTGCAGCGCTATGTACCCGATATTAGCCATAACAAAATCAACTACTCACCAATAAAGTGTTGTGCTATCTTTGTTAACG
>CAZZHL010000107.1:0-7607 GCA_964653945.1 uncultured Pirellulales bacterium | reverse complement strand
CCGGTTAAGCCGGTACCAAAACATCTGAAAGACAGCCATTACCCGGCAGCGAAAAAACTCGGCTTCGGCGCTGATTACAAGTATCCGCATAGTTTTAAGGACGGTTTCGTGCCGCAGGAGTATCTTCCGGAACCGGCGAAGAAATATTACATACCGAAGGAAGTCGGGTATGAAAAAAATGTGAAGCATTATTTACAAAAGCTGCAAACCTTGATACAAAATAGTAAAGTCGCCGACGCTCCATAGCTATGGTGACGGAGCGTTGCCAAAAAGAATAATAAAAAAGAAGGATAACAAAATGGACAAGGCTCAGTTGCGCCTCGAAATAAAGAACCGCTTGCTTGAGATGGGCGAGCCGCAGAGGAGTGAGAAAAGCCGCAAGGCATGCAAGAACTTGGTTTCTACGCCGCAATTTCGAAGCGCATCAGCGGTTATGATGTTTCTGTCACTTCCGCACGAGGTGGATACTTCCGAGGCCATACTTCACGCCTGGCAGCTCGGCAAAATAGTAGCTGTACCGAAGCTTTCCTGGCAGCAAAGGCATATGATACCGGTGCAGATAAATTCGCTGGAAACAGGTCTTTCGACCGGAGCCAGCGGCCTGCGAAGCCCTATAACAGGCGTGCCAATGCCGTTTGAAGATATTGATTTGGTGGTTACACCGGGATTAGGGTTCGATAAAAAGGGCAATCGGCTTGGTCTCGGTGGTTCATACTACGACAGATTTTTCGCCAATAAAAAACTTAAGGCCGCCAAATGTGGTTTTGCTTTCGCAGAGCAGGTGGTGGACTCAATCCCGGTAACAGAGAGTGATGAGCCGGTTGATTTTTTAGTGACCGATAAAGAAACAATATTTTTTAACAACCAGAAATAATTAACCACGAAGACACAAAGTCACAAAAAAATATAAATTTAAAAAACCTGGTGTCTTGGTGCCTTTGTGGCAGGCAAATTAAAGGAGACTAAGATGGCTCGTTATCCTCGCAGCAGTAGAAGAAGAGGCAGGCCTCGAAGCCGGATATACATTATCTTGGCTTTGATTATTGTTGCGGTGGTAGTTGCTTTTATTTACAAACCTTTTGGCAAAAAAGAAACTTCTATTACTTCAGACGTCAATGCACCGGAAGTAAACGAGATAACCCCACCCGAGCCACCGGAGCCGAGACCCGAACTTAATGTGCTGGATATACCTGAACCGACTGCCGAAGATAATCCCAAAGTAACTGAGCTTATTGCCGAAGCTGTAGCATTTACAGCTGATATGCCAGGCAAAATTATAGAGGCACGTGACCGATTAAATGAGACATTACTTCTGCCAATGAGCGCTCAGCAGCGTGCATATATAAAGGCCCAACTATCCGCACTTGCTGATAAATGGCTATTTAACAGGACCATTTTCCAGGGGGACAAGCTATGCGGCAGCTATAAGGTCAAGCCGGGCGACCAGCTTAGAAAAATCGGCGGGCAATTCAAGGTGCCATACGAGATACTGATGCAGATTAACAATATTCGCAGCCCGGAAGCCCTGCAGGCAGGCGAGACGATAAAAGTCATCAACGGCCCGTTCCACGCCAGGGTATATCGCTCAACTTTCACAATGGACTTGTTTCTCCAGAAGACCTTTGTACGAAGCTTCCCAGTGGGTCTGGGCAAACCAGGTATGGAAACGCCGACAGGACTTTGGGTTGTTAAGCCGGATGGTAAACATGAAAAACCTGTCTGGAAAGACCCAATTACCGGCACGACATATTATCCTGAAAGTCCGGATTATCCTTTAGGCTCAAGATGGATAGGGCTGGAAGGCATTGAAGGACAGGCCAAAAACAGAACCGGCTTTGCCATTCACGGCACAAAAGACCCTAACGAAATAGGCACCGCTGGCTCACAAGGTTGCATCAGACTGCACAACGGCAATGCAATACTGGTCTATAACTTGTTGGAGCCGGGCTTCTCAAAAGTGGAAGTGGTAGAATAAACACCCCTGCCTGCGGTGATTACACAAGCGTTCAATCAGGCCATTTTTGCTACCGGATAGTTCTTTCCGCCCAGAGAACAACGATTTCTGCCAATCGTATTGTTTCTTTGTATTCTTTTTCATCGACAGACTCAAAATCTCCGGGGTAACGGCTTATAACAGCATAGTCGGTGAGACTTGCTGCGTCTTCTACTTCCTTTGGTGGAATGATGTCTGGCGGCAAGATATCCAGGAGCGTCCTGATATTATGAGTTTTTGGTGGAGGGACACCCTTAGCAATCAGTACCGCCTTCAGCGCTTTTTCCGCCGCTTGTTGAGCATGAAAGCAAAGTTCTTCAAGCAAAACCTCGGGCGGTCGCTTCACACGAGCAAGCTCTAAGTCGCTGCGGGCATAACGTAGCCAGTCAGCCGGGCTTCCTGGAAAACGACCCTCATGCTGCATATATCTCCCTGCCTTCCTGTAGCACAGCCCGATAGATTAAGCCGATATTATCTTTATGCTTTTCTAAATCGCTGGGCGTTGCCACTAAAATATCAAAAGGAACCCCAAAACCTCGAATTTGCCGATACAACAGTTGTGCAGTCCGCCGGCGATGAGCACCTTCGGGCATCACTACCAGGACATCAATATCGCTATCTGGCGTTGTTTTGCCTCGGGCGTATGAACCAAAAAGGATTATCTTTAGCGGATGTACAGCCTCGACAATACTTTGCATAAATGATTCAACTATTTTGGAATTAGGTAGCATATCTTACCCCAATTTCTATCTTGTTTAGTAAAGTAACTAACGTTACTGAGCACAAGCTGTGAATCACGAAATTATGCCGATTCTTTCTTCGCTTTTTGTCTTGCGGTAAACATTTCGGCTTTGCCTTCGACAATATCGCGGGTAATTACATACTTTGCGGGCTTGAGCTCTTCGGGTAGTTGATACATCAAATCAACCATCAGCTCCTCACTAATCGCACGCAATGCTCTTGCACCGGTGTCACGCTTGAGAGCTTTCTGTGCCAGTGCGTGTAAGGCACCCTCCGTAAACTCAAGCTCGGCATCTTCCATCTCAAAGAATCTCTGATACTGCCTGACCAGCGCATTTTTCGGCTTTGTCAGTATATCTATAAGCGCATCCTCATCAAGGGCTGAAAGGGTAGTAATTACAGGCAGCCGTCCAACCATTTCAGGAATCATCCCATACTCGATGATGTCCTCCGGTATGACCTGGCCAATCATATCTGTGTACTCGGTCTTTTCATCGGTTCTGCCGGACAGCTCCGAATTGAAGCCTATCATTTTTTTGCCAAGCCGCTTTTTGATAATATTTTCCAGACCCGTAAAAGTTCCACCACATATAAAAAGTATCTGAGTAGTGTCAATTTGTATGTAGGACTGTTCCGGATGTTTTCTTCCCCCTTGTGGCGGGATGTTGGCAGTAGTTCCTTCAAGCATCTTCAACAGTGCTTGTTGAACACCTTCCCCCGAAACGTCACGTGTAATTGAAACGTTTTGATATGTCTTGCCAATTTTATCTATCTCATCAACATAAACAATGCCGCGCTGTGCAGCTTCTATGTCATAGTCTGCATTCTGCAGCAGCCGAAGCAGGAAATTTTCAACGTCTTCGCCAACGTAACCCGCCTCAGTAACAGTAGTCGCATCGCATATTGCGAAAGGCACTTCCAGCTTGCGGGCAAGTGTGCGGGCAAGCAGTGTTTTACCGCATCCGGTCGGGCCGATTAATAAGACATTGGACTTGTCAATTTCAACATCTCTGTCGTCACTATCGCTATGGAGAAGTCGTTTATAGTGGTTGTGCACCGCAACCGAGAGATATTTCTTTGCGTGCTCCTGTCCGATTACATACTGGTCGAGATATTCTTTTATTTCTTTGGGCTTTGGCATTTCTTCAAGGCTTGGAACTACACTGCTGATTCGCTTGCGGTTTTGCTGAATAATGTTGTGGCACAGGTCAACGCACTCGGGGCAAATAAAAACTCTGTTCGGTCCCTCTATAAGGGTGTCATCCTGGCTTGACGACCGGCCACAGAAGCTGCAAATTGCCTTATGTTTTTTACCATTCGATTGCTTGGCCATTATTACACTCCTATCCTCATGCCAAACCTCTGCTATTCTGCGAAGCCTATTAGGGACGTAGCACGAGGCTTTTGCTCTTTATATTGTATTTCATCGGAGATATTTATTCAAGATGTTAACTAATTCCGCCCAGCGTATGACGGATAAATCCGCTTTTGTCAGCGTCATTATATACCGCAATCTCAAGGAAAATTCCAGCAATCTGTGGGTATTTAAGGCATGCTATAAGTGTTATTATATATTTTTAGAAGTTTCGGCCCCTTTGTGCAGGGCCTCGGTATTGACCTGTAATGTATGATGATAACGCTTGGCTATTGTTTGCGGCAGACATTTAGCCGCTATATCAGCGCCGAACAAGCCCCTTTTTTGCAAATATGCGCCCAAAGCAACCATATTTGCAACTTTTGGATTTCCTAATTCGACAGCTATTTCATCAGCCAGCACCGCCAAAACACAGATTGTGTCATCCACTTGCGGTTCAGTATCTATAAGAGAGCTGTTCATCACCAGCAACCCACCTTTTTGAAGGCGAGGGGTGAATTTGTCGAGCGAGGCCTTATTCATCGCAATCAGTGAGCTTGGATTGCCTATGACGGGGCAGGCGATTTCTTTCTCCGCGATGACAACCATGCAATTGGCCGTGCCGCCACGCACCTCCGCCCCGTAGCTAGGCATATAAGTTACTTCCCTGCCGGCTTCCATCGCCGTTTGTGCCAGCAGTTTTCCAGCCAATATAACTCCCTGGCCACCGAAGCCGGCGATTATAACCTCTTCATAAAAACCATTCCTTCGACCTTGCTCAGGACAAGCTGTCGTCATTTTTCGCCTTTCAGACAACCCAATGGGAAGACCTTTGTCATTTCCTTCTCTATCCACTCCATCGCCTTGGCCGGTGTCATTCGCCAATAGGTCGGGCAGGGACTAAGAAGCTCCACGAGCGAGAGCCCTTGGGCACCATCGACCTGCAGCTCAAAGGCATGTTTGACGGCCTTTTTGGCTTTGTGAATTTGTGTTGGATTGTTCAAGGAACACCGCTCAACATAAATCGCACCCGGCAAAACAGCCAACAATTCTGATATTTGCAGCGGATAGCCCTCGTTAACAGCATCTCGGCCTTTTTGTGTTGTTGCCGTAACCTGGCCCAGCACTGTGGTCGGCGCCATTTGCCCACCGGTCATTCCGAAGACGGCGTTGTTAATAAAAATTACAGTTATCTGTTCACCGCGATGTGCAGCATGGATGATTTCACCAGTTCCAATAGCTGCCAGGTCGCCATCACCCTGATATGAAAATATTATATTGTCTGGATTTGTCCTTTTCATCCCCGTCGCCACTGCCGGTGCTCTGCCGTGCGCCACTTCTATCATATCAACATCAAGATAATTATACGCTAACACCGCGCAGCCGACAGGCGCTATACCGATAGTGCGGTCATGTATGCCCAATTCATCAATCACCTCGGCTATCAATCGGTGGGCAATGCCGTGCCCACAGCCGGGGCAATAATGCGTCGGGCAATCTTTCAGCGTAGGCGTTCGTGCAAATACTGTTTTCATACTTTAGTCTTTTGTCCTGTGTCTTGAGTCTTGTTTCTGATTGTCAGCTGTTTGATTTTATCAAGGATTTCGTCAACAGTTGGTACGCCGCCGCCCGGTCGGCCGTAAAATACGACCGGTGCTTTTCCCGCAACAGCCAGCTCTACATCTTCAACCATCTGGCCGAGACTCATCTCCACAGTCAGGAATATTCGCCATTGTTCTGCGGCTTTGCTTATATATTCCTTTGGAAACGGCCAAAGGGTGATGGGGCGTATCCAGCCGACTTTGACACCTTCCTGTCTTGCCTTGCTCACTGCACCGCGTACGATTCTTGCTGCAACTCCATAAGCAACTACCACGATTTCTGCGTCATCAATAGCATATTGTTCGCAGAGCACTTCATTTCTTTGTACCTGCTCATATTTTGCCTGCAGCTTGTAGTTTAATTCTTCCAGCGCTCCCTCGCGGAGCCACAGAGAGCGGACAATGTTTTGGGGTCTGTCTTTGGCTCCAGTCAATGCCCAGTCTTTAGGTGGTAGTTTTCGGCCCTGTTTACCCGCCATACGTCTGGCGGGTTTCTTCTCCAATACTATCGGCTCCATCATTTGGCCTAAAATGCCATCTGCGAGCACCACGACAGTCATTCGATACTGGTCAGCCAAATCAAATGCCAGCGGCATACAATCGGCCAGCTCCTGCACACCCGACGGCCCAAGGACGATGGTTCGGTAATCGCCGTGTCCGCCGCCGCGTGTGGACTGGAAGTAATCGCCCTGTGATGGCGCGATATTACCCAGGCCGGGCCCGCCTCGCATTACATTGACGACGACCGCCGGCAGCTCAGCTCCAGACAGATAGCTTATTCCCTCCTGCATCAAGCTGATGCCGGGACTGGATGAGCTTGTCATCGCCCTTTTGCCCGTAGCGGATGCACCAAATACCATATTGATAGCTGCTAATTCGCTTTCACACTGCAAAAAGACCCGGTCTTCTTCAGGCATTCTCCGGGACATATATGCAGTAACTTCGTTTTGAGGGGTAATAGGATAGCCGAAATAAGCATCGCAGCCGGCAATAATGGCCGCTTCGCCAAGGGCCTCATTGCCACACATTAGAACTCTTTCAGACACTTTTGTTTATATCCTTCCGCGCACAGCGGCAATATCTTATGTCGTTACTTTTCAGATTCCTGCTTTTGTAGAAATAACGACTTTCCTTTTCCTTTGCCCGTCTCGATAACTACTACATTGTCCTCACGAAAAACCGCGATTGCCGCATCCGGGCAGATAACGGCACACAAGCCGCAACCGGTACAACTTGTAGTGAGCTCGTCGAAACTATCGGTGTTAGTTGTCCCTTCGGCTACGCTCAGGACAAGCTGAGCCGGGAAGAAACCTTTTTTATTAGATTTCTTGGATATAATGATGCTGCCCTTCGGGCATACTAATACACATAAACCGCAACCCTTGCACCGTTCAGCATCAATTTTTATTTTGCCAGCCATCACATATTCCGTTTTACCGCAGAGCCCGCCGAGATAACATGGTAGTTGATAAATAGCAAGCATTTAGCCAATTAACTACCTTACCATTTAACCAATTTTCTCTGCGCCCTTTGCGTTCTCGGCGGTTAATTTTCTACCTTGATTGTAACAAGGCCGTATGTGTGTGTAAAGCGAAAAGCAAATAAACAGAAAAGCATTTTTACTCTGTCCTGAGCGAAATCGAAGGATTTACCCTGAGGATTTTTTTAACGATTGCCGCAACGCTGGCCTGTATTTCCAATAAGGCAAAAAGAAAAAGGGCTGTGAACTAAATTGTCCACAGCCCTTTTTATAGCAAGTTATATATACACCTGCATTACGAACAGTAGTCCTCGCAATTGCAGTCAGGGTCAACACCCGGTCCACTCGGAATAGGCTCCTCTGCCGGTTCCAATATATCCCAGCTAGACAAAAAGATATTCAAGTCGTTGTAATGGACCCGGTAGTATCCAGTCTTCG
>CAZZHL010000106.1:0-7626 GCA_964653945.1 uncultured Pirellulales bacterium | reverse complement strand
TTAGTACTTACGCTGTCGCCCACCTTCGGCATCTGCTGCACAAGGTCCAGGATACCAACGGCCCTTTCAGCATCAACGTCTAAAATCATAATATCACAAATAAACGCATCACCACGAGTAACATGAAATTTCATATCCTCTGTGACACCATGCGCTCCGCCGATAGATATTTCAGCCATAGAGTTTTTCGGGTCCACTGCGGTTATTCGCCCCCTCAAACCGATATCTTTTGCAACAGGTCCAACAGGTGCAATAGGCGTGGTTCGAACTTTCTCTCGTCTCGTCGTTACCGGAGCAGCAGGGGGCAGGGCTTTGCCATATTGCCGCAGGAGCTGGCTTAACCTGCTTTGTAACTCAGTCTTTTCCTCAAGCAGGCGTTTGGCTTTTTTGTCCAGCGTTGATATTATAACCATTTTCTCAAGCAGTGTGGTTTCGGTTTGCTTCAGCTCTCTATCTTTCTTGATTTGTTCGGTACGCAGCTTCTCCAGCTCATCAAGCGAGTTTTTCAACAATTGACTCTGGCTGTCAGTGGTCTTTGAGAAATCCATTACTATGGCTTCCCAGCTATTCATCCTTCGAACAGCATCATCTTTCTCCGCTCTGGCAGTCTGCAGGTCACGTTGTAACTGGTCAACCTGATTTTTGAGCGAGTCAATTGTGCTACTTAGCTGTTGTTTATTTCGGTTTGATTCGTCTTTGAACGTGTTTAACTCGTTACTTGCACTTTGCTCCTTTTTGACTGCCGAATCTCTTTCGACCTTTAATGCCATATACATCTGCCGGTAGTTATTGGCGTTGGCAACATAGGTTACCACAATACCGCAGAGAAAGATTGAGGATACGGTCAGCAAAACGATTAATATCTTTGTAAGCGTGCTCAAAACAAGCCCCTTTCACTAAAAACCGTACTTTTTCGCGTTTTTACAATATGCTAAATACACGACGCTATTGTAGCAATATATTACAATTTTATGCACAGATTACAAATAAGTCAAGTTATTTTTAGTAAAACCCGTTAGAAAAAAACCCACCACCGCTTCTTTGTTAAGTCTTTTGAAGCCAGCCACCTAAAGCCGGTTTTTTTCTTTTCGCCCAGAAAACCGGAATTTTCGGTTCAGGCTTGTCCTGCAATTGTTCAGCCTTTTCTGTAATATCGGCAAAATCGTGCTGGATTATTTATAAATGAAGATTAAGGTGCCAGGTCGTCGGGGATTACTAAGCAGAATAAAAAGGGTCGTGCCAGAAATCATTATCATTGTGGAGCAGACCCCCGCTAAAGGAGTGCAGGGGGCAGGCAAGCAATCAGGTCAGCCGCTTCCATTATGCTATCCTTTGCCCCTGCGGGTCTGCTTGTCTCTAAAAGTATCTTTGTCCGAGCGAGTATTTTTGTCCGAACGAGTATTTTTGTCTGAACGAGTATTTTTGTTCATGCGAGTATTTTTGCCCCTGTTCGTATCCTTGTTCACGGTTTTTTTCTCATCGACCGGTCGAGATGGCGAACGCTTCACAAAAATGCCCAGCCCACGCCGCCTGCCAACAATCGACGGTTTGGGGATAGTCACCTTCTTCGCCTGGGTAAGGTTGACCTCTCGTGGTGGAACAGCCGTATGCCTGGTCTTAATAGGCGTAGTCACCGGCGGTTTAATAGACGTAGCCACCGGCGGCTTAATAGGCGTAGTCACAAACGGCTTAACAGACGTAGTCACAGACGGCTTAATAGACTTAGTCACAGACGGCTTAATAGACTTAGTCACAGACGGCTTAATAGGCGTAGTCACCGGCTCCTTACGCTCGGTCGGCGGCGTTACAGGGCCCTTATGTTCTGTGGGCGGCTGGACTGTCTTATGACTTACCGCTGGAGACTCCCAACGGCTCCGCTGCTCACGGAACTTACGCACATCGGTCGTTTGCTTGGCGATCTTCCTTCGTGCGCCGTTGTTAATCCGCTCAAACTTCAGGGGGGTCGTCTTGTCGGCGACGACCGCGGTAAGCGGCTTGGCTATCTGGAAGTTCTTTCGCTGCGGCTCTGGTAACCTGGCTATTCGGGTCTTCATCTCGCGATATGTTCTCGGCGGACGAATATCCCTGTTGGCGCGACGGAGGTGGTACTTATCCCGCTCGTGCTTCTCCCAGTGAGGGTCAGACCTGCGGAAGTGACAACGGTCGTATTCATAAATCGGGTCGTACCACGCATAGCGCCGCACGCACTCAAACCGAGGGTAAATACCGATGCTGATATAGAAATCATCGTAGTAATCACCGAAGTAGTAATGGCAATAACGCGGACGGGTAAACAGGCTGAATTGCACATTGCCGATATCAATGACGATGCTGGCTGAGAAAGAGAACCCTGGCCGCCTATAAATGGGCCTCGGGAAATAAACCGGCGCAAATAATACGCCGCGACGCTCCAGCGAGTAATCCCAGTACCCCGCGGCAAATACATAGCCCAGCGGCGTCCAAACGTAGTGAGACGGTACCCAGACCCAATTCGGTTGAGCCACCAGCCAGTAACCGTTTCGCAAAACATATCTGCCCTGATACCAGTACCAGCAGGATGGCACCCAAATCCTGTCCGGAAACGGCGGATTGCCCGGCGGCTGCACCTCGCCAAGTGCCGGAGGTGCCGGCAGATACTCAATCTGCTTAACACTGGTCACCGGCATCCAGAAACCAGATACCCACTTCCAACCTTCAGGCACTTCGGCCCAGTATCCCGGCACCCAGTACATGTTCGTTGGAAGGGCTCGCCAGCAGCCGCTGACCCAGATGTAGCTGTTCCGCTCCGAATCCCAGGCCCAATAGCCCGGCACCCATACGAACTTTCCGCCTGCCGGCCTTTCTGACGGCGGGTTTTCCACTATGTTGGCCGGCGGCTCTGACGGGGCCACGAGGCCCGGCTGAACCTGCAAGTCGACCGGTTCGGCAAAAGCCTCATGTACCGGACCGCGTGTCAAAATCTCCGGCTGCTCCTGGGCCGGTGTTGGAGGGGGCTGCTCGGTAACGTCTCCATAAAGCGGACCGGACGCTAAAACTAATGTTATCACAATCAAAATTGCAGTTTTCATCTTTTTTTCCCTTTCTTAAAGTTTAATTCATACAATATTGCCGATATTAAAGACGTATCCCACGTAAAAAATATTGTAAGAAAAATGAAGAGTTTGTTGACCGGCCCCACTCCAAGGAATTTCAGGAGAGATATCTAAACCTTTTAAGGTTTTATTTTTTTGTACATTGCAAAGCGGCCTTGGCAGCAGCAATACGAACGATTGCTGACTGGTCTTTAAGAAGCAGTGGGAGGTATTTTTTCAGAGATGGAGTTCCAATTCGACCAATCGCCAGCGCTGTACTCATATAAGCATGTGCGATGCCTTCTTTATCCAATCCGGCAGTGAGATTTTTTTCAAAGACATCAAGTACCACGGATTCACCGATTCTGTCTTTGAGCGCACCAAGCTGCTCTGCTGCAGCCAGGCGGACCTCCAGAACATCATCGTCCAAGATAGTAATCAGGATATTTTTGGCCTTCTCCGTTCCCAGTGCCCCCAGAGCCTGTATAGCTATAACTCTATCGTCTGCATAAGCGCTTATTCGCATTGCCCATAACTTTGGAAAGATTTGCTCATCACCAAGCGCCGCAATGGCCTGCACGGCGTTGAATCTGACCTTATCATCCGAGTCGTTGTCTTTTAAGGCCCAATATAAGAACTTCAGCGCATTTTTATCGCCGCTTTTGCCTAAAAGCATTGCTGCGTTGGCTCTGACTTTCAGGTCACTTCGGGCTATTGCTTTGTGAAGAACTACAAAATATTTGGGAGAACCGAGTTTACCCATTGCATAGGCAGCGGCGATTCTGACGTTTTCATCTCTGTCCTTTAATCGCTGCATTACGTATGGTTTTGCAAGTGAGTATTGTGCATCTGCTATAGCCAAGAGGGCAGTAAATCTGACTGGAACAAGCCTGTCCTGTAGTAACCGTCGTACTTTAGGCATGAGCTTGGTTAGCTTTGTGGCAGCGACAACTTCAATAGCATTAGTCCTGACCAGCGGGTTCTCATCAGCTAAAGCCATCTGGATAATAAGGGTAGCTTCCTTCCGGAGCTGGGCTGTGCTCATGCCATCGGTCTTAGCTGGAGGGGTAGTTGCACGTGCTCTTTTCTTGCTTTTTTTGGAGCCCAAGACTACATCCTTCTTAGCTGGAGGGGTAGTTGCATGTGCTCTTTTTTTGCTTTTTTTGGAGCCAAAGAGAGCATTTTTCTTTGCCGGATGGGTAGTTACATCAGACTTTTTCTTACATCCCAGGGGAAAAATCATTATAAAAACAAATAAAAAAGCAAAATAAACAATAAAAGCATTTAGCAGATTACCCGCCTTGCTGCGAGGCAGGCTATTTTTGCCCCTTGTTTTTTTAGTTTTAACTTTTATTACTGAGTTTTTCATTTGTTCGCTCTGATAAATAAGTCTTTTTGCCTTTAAGGAATTTTGCCAAAAGCTGCACAATTATGAGCAAAACGAAGCAAGCTGCACAACAAAAATCCAGCCATTGGCCATATTTACTAAAGAAGGTTGCCCTTGTATCTATCGGCATTTTATCGGCAAACCATCCAGCGATACCCTCGCGCCGCATAACTTTAGCCGGAAAATCCTGGCTTGCCGCAATGTAATCGTTGTGTATCCGGCCCAGAGAATCAATAAGGCAGCTTATACCAGTGTTGACGCTTCGCAGGACAGAGACTCTGTTTTCGACGGCCCTAAAGACGCAGATAGCTGCATGCTGAGGCAGCTCCGTGCCTGGAATGACCCTGTCGTCCTTGAATCTCACAAACCAGCCATCATTACTTATATTTATGAGCCAGTCCGCCTTCTTTTGTCCCTTTTGGTCTGATACAAATCTTCGGACAATTTCCGGCACAGTGTCCTCATAACAAATCATCACGCCGAATTTATAAACCCGCCCTTCTCGGCCGCTCATTTCGAAAACAGTATATTCACTACCTGCGTCGAGAGAATAATCATAGTTGTAAGGTGTAAATTTCATCAGGAAATTATAAAGTGTGGGAATTTTCTTTTTGAAGGGAAGGAACTCTCCGAAGGGAACCAGATGGATTTTATCGTAGTGTTTGTCCGATTGCCGGCCGTCACTTTTATACAGAAAAGCTGAATTATACCTTTGAGCCAAATAAATAGTTGAATCTTCCCTGATTTGCGGTGTACCGCCGTATGCACCCACAAGTAAATAAGCGGTATCTTTGGCATGCTCACTGAGGACCTTATCGAAAACGTTGTAATAGTGTGAAGGTTCCAAAATAGCCAGTACAGTGGGATTTAATATCGCCTGCACCATCGTTTCAGGCCAGACGATTAGCTCGGCACCGCTTTGGGCTGCTGCCCTGCTTTGCTGCACCAGGTCATCAAACATTTTATCAGATTCTTCAAATGTCCTCTTTACCGACTGCGGGACATTTGACTGTAAAGAGGCGACCAAGGGGCCTTGTGTAATAAACTGCGGTGACTGATTTATCCTCCATCGACCATAAATAACGGCAGCGACCACAGCAGCACACACTATAGCAGTCTTTATAAGATTGCTGATTTTGAAGATGTGCTTTTCGCGGGCAGCAATTATCAATTCAGTCAATAGGCCATTGACCATCGCTATGAGAAAAGAAAGCCCTGCCGTGCCGAAAATGTCGGCTGACTGGATGAGGGTGGTATTTTGATACTGGCTGTGGGCCAGAAACCGCCAGAAAAAGCCACCTAAAAAGAACCCCTGCAGCCGTTCAGCTCCGACGAACAATACGCCAGCCGCTAAAAATAACGGAATCTTTTTGCCCCTGCAATAGCGCAAGCTAAATGCCACAAGCGGCCAGAGCACTGCTGTATAAAGACAGAAAACGAGCCAGCCCAAAATGGTAATCGGAGCTACCCAATACAGATTTCCCAGCCAATACAAAAAAGAAACTATATAAGCTACAAGTGCCAGATATTTGGGCTTTGCATTCGGCGAGCCCTTCCCGTCAAGGACGGGCAGGGGCGAGCAGGCAAGGATAAAAGGCACCAGCGATACCCAGGCCAGAAGCGATAAGCTAAACGGCGGCTGAACCACCGTCAGCATCGCCGCACTGGCAAAAAATGCCAAACATAATCGCAAAATATTCTTTGCCCCTGTCTCTTTCAATCAGCTAAATCCTTTAAAGCTGCCGCCAATTTTTCACTGCTATATTTTTTGCGATTGTTCATTCGCATGGCTAACTGGTTTGTAAACAGCTGCAGGGTGTCTTTGTCAGTAGTAATTTCTTTTATTGGAATTTTTACATCAGATAAAAGACGCTTAATCTCATTTAGCTCGTTAGTGTCAAAAAACAAATGTTCTGATTGTTCCTTCTTCAAGTGGTTCAGTCGGCTGTTTGCATTTTTAACGTATTTTTCGGATATTTCCACGCCAACATGATTTCTACCTAATTGATATGCAACTACTACAGTCGTTCCCGAGCCGCAGAAAGGGTCGAGCACACAATCTTCGGGGTTGGAGCTTGCTGCTATTATTCTTTTTAACAGGTTTTCGGGCATCTGACAGGGATGCCAGCCGGCACGCTCCTTAAAGGTTCCACAGACGCGAGAGTACTCATCCCAGACGTCGTCCGGCATCTTGCCTGCAGGGTTGGCACGCCGGTCGTTGTAAATTAACTGCCTGTCCGAAGGAACTCGAACGGCGTGGTCATTGAAGGTAAAGTTATCTTTGTCGTTCGCAAAATAAAAGATATGGGTGTGTGCCCGGGCGAATTTATTTTTCGTCTGCTGGCCGAAGGTGTAATGCCAGATGAGCCAGTTTCGCATAAACAGGCCCAGCTCATCGGCTATGACTTTTACATTCGCAGCGTATTCATCACCTATGGCTATATAGAATGAGCCATGCGGTTTTAAGACTTTTTTACAAACGGCCATCCAGTCTTTTGTCCAGGCGATGTAGTTTTTCTTTTTGACCTTGTCGTAGTATTTGTCGTATTTGTAGCCGATATTAAAGGGTGGGTCGGCAAAAATAAGGTCAGCAAACGGCTCGCTGATTTTGCCAAGAACATCTATACAATCGCCACAGATTATCCTGTTAAGCAACTTTTGCATAGCGGTATTTTAAAGACTAATCGTGTCCCTGCAAGAAATAATTAGGTTGGCAACAGATTATAAAAAAAGCTGGAATTTTAATTCGTTGGGGGTTTGCCCCGTTTAGAAATTTCACTTCTAACGGGGTTTGATTACTTTCTGTTCTTTGAAAACCCTGCCGGAGAGGTAATCGGTGAAGGTAACCCTTACTGTCAGCGGTTCATCGAACTTATCAACAATGCCGGTTACGTCAAACGTCAGCCTGTAATTTATGATTAATATTGTGGCGAACCAAAGTTCGCGAAGCTTATCTGCCGTTACATGCCACTGGCCGAGCAGAGCTTCGCCACCGGCCCTGTTTAAGTCCCAAAGCTGAACGTCCACAGCACCTGCCGCCTTTATTATGTCGCCATCGGCGTCGAGCGGCTGGATGTATACAATTAACTTTTCCTTTCTGCCGTCTTTGTCCCTATCGTAAAAATTTGTGTATCTGGTGATTTTGATTCTTTGGAGATTATAGATATC
>CAZZHL010000105.1:0-7757 GCA_964653945.1 uncultured Pirellulales bacterium | reverse complement strand
AATATTAATATAAATTCGTGAACCTTATTTATCCTAAAGACATATGGATATCCTAAAGGACGAAGGTTATTATATTCCTGTCGCCTATCCCAAATAATAATGTCATCTAATATAAAACCAATATCAGTCATGAAACCTATAGTATCCACATGAAAAGGATAAAACTTGTCCTTCTTACGCAAATCCATAAGGACAATGCAACAAAACCCATCCTCCTTAGTTGCTTTATACACCTGATTAAAAACACTCTGGAGAGCACGCAAGAAAGATGTATACGACTTTATATTTCCTAAATCAGAATCAGAATTGCCGTAGTTTTTATTGTTTTTATAATCGGCAGTCCTTTTCTGATTAAGTATATCCCAATAGGGTGGAGAAGTGACTGTAAGTTGCACAGATTCGCTATCTAACCAGTTGGATAACTGTCGAGCATCACCTTGAATTAAAGTCGGGTTATATTTCTCATCATCAAATAGATGTGCATTGTCATTTCTTTGGTTATACATTTTTATGAATTCATCTGAAAGTTCGATTCCTATGCTGATTCTTTTAAGATTTTTGGCCGCAATTAGTGTAGATCCAGCTCCTGCAAAAGGATCAAATACAATGTCGTCCTCATGAGTGTAAACCGATATAAGTCTCTCTGGCAGCATCGTGGGAAAAATGGCTGGATGTGCTAAACCGTTTTCGTTTTGCGACTTTCGTATATCAGACCAAATTGATATTGAATACTGCAACCACGTCTTCCCGTCGAGTTGAATTTGTGTTTTAGGCACAACCATTCTCCGTAACTTTGTGTTTAATAACGATGTAATTAAGCAAAAAACCAAGATTTCTTACCATCAAAAAATAGTTTACATATGTAGCCGTATAAGTCAATAGCTTTGAAATAATAAAATCTATGCAGAATATATTCAAAATGACGTAAATCTCACGCTGGGTGGGATCTGTGGCGTAGAATCTACTATCTTGGTAACAACTTGCTGGTTTTCTATTTCTTATTGTTTACTCGCTCCACAAATTTTGACGTAGACAAGAGTATCTTTTAACATTACAATATACGCTTGATTTCTAAAATGATGGAATGAAATTATGAATTAAAAAGGAGTTAGCTAAAATGGCTGATAAATCTTTACACAGTATATGTCGATGGACATTCAATCCGGGCAAGGGCGGATTTGTGCCCGGCGACCAAAGACCCGAATGGGGCGGTAAGTTCGGCACGCCGGAGATGATTAAGCTGGTGGCTGCTAAGATTCGGCCTCAAATTCCGGACAATATCGAGCTGGGAATAGAGATGCACTATGATGCGGAAGTAGATGATTCTAATGCAGCAGATGTTGCGAATGCTCTGGTTGATTCGGGGTTGTACCTGGCGTTGATAACTCCCGGTGCTCACTGCCACTTTGCGTATGGCGGGATAGCATCGCTGGACCCACAGGAGAGAAAAAGTGCGGAAGGCCTTGGAACAAGAACTGTTGATTTGGCTTATGGACCTTTGAAGAAGGCGTGGCATCCGGAAAAAGCCCCGGCATTGGTTATCTGGAACGGCTCGTTCGGCTATGATATAGCCACGGTTGGGATTAAGCAGATGTATCAAAACCTTAAAGAAAGTATCGCTGGTTTGTGCAAACACGAACAAGACAAAGGCGGCAAGCTCTATATTGCGTTTGAGCCCAAGCCAAATGAGGGACATCCGGCGATGCTGATTCCGACGGTGGCAAGTGCGATACTGTTCTGGAGAAAAATCGAGGAAGAATTCGGCGTCTCCAGAGACAAGAAGGGCGTCAATAAAGAGTTCGGGCATTCTGAAATGATAGGCCTTGACCACGTCTATGATTCTGTTGAAGAGTTGGATAATGGCATGATGATTCATATGCATTTAAATAGCCAGGGCTACAATGACGGTATTATTCTCGGCGGTCCCGGCAAGTACGACATAGACCACGGTGCCAGAATAAACGGTATGAATGTTACTATCGCCGGTCTTATCCAGCAGGCAGGTTACAATCGCTGGAAAGGCCATGATATGCAAACCCGGGCCTACGATAACGCAGAGCAGGGAATCGACAGAGTAATAAGAAGCGTATTGAGCTGGGAGGCCTGCGACAAAGCTGCGAGAGAGCTGGATACTAAAAAGCTGATGGACCTGCTTGCCAAGCGCGAAACCGCTAAAGCCGAAGATATGATGCGACACTCCGTTGTCGCTGCGCAAAAGCACTTTGATGAAATGTACAAGTAACCCCGTGAATTGTTGATGGTTCGACCCATTCGACTTTGCTCAGGGCAGGCTTTGCTCACCACAGGTTTACGATTTTCGATTGTCGATTCTAAATCGAAAATTTATTTCCTTCGATATCTTGCTACACCTAAACGCCTCTGCCGGCCTATCTTAACACAAAACTAAACATGCTTTTCCTCTTGTTTCCCTAAGCAACTTACTCTTCCAAAAGCCCCTCTGAAGGCCTTTTTTATTTCCCCAACGGCTGATAATATCTCCACTTTCATAAGAAAATTTGGCTTTTTAAACATTTTATCCTTGACAAATACAAATCTGTATAGTTAACTTGGGACGAAAAGGCAACTTGGACGGCCTTTTTGCAAAAGGATTTGGTTAAAGAAAAGGAATGGATAAAATGAAGGATTTATTTACGACCGGCGAGGCCGCCGAGGTTTGCAGGATTAGTCAGCAAACAATTATTCGATGTTTCGATTCCGGCCGCCTGAATGGATTTCGCGTTCCCGGCTCAAGATTCCGCAGGATTCCACGCCAGAGTTTAGTCAAATTCATGAAGGATAACAATATCCCTCTGGATACGATTGACTCCGGCAAAAGGAAAATCCTTGTGGTGGATGATGATGCCGAAATTGTTGAGCTTATTGTCGATGTTCTCAGCCGCGATGGCAGATTCGATACCAAAACTGCGTCCAGCGGCTACGAGGCAGGAATAGCAACCCAGCGGTATCATCCTGAGCTGATACTCCTTGATTACATGCTGCCCGATGTCAATGGCAACATCGTCTGCCAGACGATAAGAAAAAATCCCGACTTCGAAAACATCAAAATCATTATCGTAAGCGGCGTGGTAAAACAGGATGAAATCGACCAGCTACTAAAATCCGGTGCGCAAGATTTCATAAAAAAACCGTTCGACATCGCTGAACTCATTAACAGAGTCACCTCCGCCTTACAGATAAAATAGGTGCTACTCTGCGAAGTGCTCGCTACGTAGCACGAGTGACGCAGCGACCGACGAACGGTTCTACAAAGCCCCGCGATACCACCTGCCGTACACAGGTACGGGCTTCGCTGGCAATCCTGCGTAGAAAAGGATGACTAAATGCCGGACAAAAAAGCTGATACAACAATTGCCCACCAGGTAGAGCTTACCATTAGCCGGCTTAATTCGCTTTCAATCCTACCATGCGTTGCAGCACAGCTTTTTCCCAGGCTTCTGCAAGGCCAGTTCTCAGCCTCAGCCGATATTATAGAATCAGACCCGGCCCTCACCGCAACGATTCTTTCGCTCATTGGTATGCAGGGTGTAAGCAAAGCAGGGGAAAGATTCTCGCTTCGCCAGGGGCTTGACAGACTCCCTGCGGGGCTTGTTCGCGATGCGCTTCTCTCAGTCAGAGTCCTTCACTTGCCACAGGTGGACGACGACAACAGAAAACAGCTTATGCTCCACTCGCTTGCGGTGGCCTGTTGTGCCAAAGATATTGCAGAAATTACTTTGCCTCAAGTTGATTCACAGCTTGCTTACTGTGCCGGCTTGTTGCACGATATTGGAAAATTCGCACTCGAAGAAACCATGCCGAAAAGTTTTGCCAGGATAGTCGAAGAAGCAAAATCGCAAAGCGCATGCAGCAGCGATATAGAGAAAAAACACCTTGGCATTGAGCACACGCTCCTCGGCAAGCATCTGGCTCAAAAGTGGTGTTTTCCTGATGCGATTGCTCTTGCCATCTGGCTGCACCATAGCGACACAGTAACTATCTATCAAAACATGTCTGAGGCAAGGTTAGCCGCCATAGTGCAGATAGCTGATTCTATAACACGGCAATCCGGAATCGGCCAATCCGGCAGCTTCAATTCACCGGCGCAAATAGAGCCGATAGCCAATATACTTGGCATAGACAGTGAACAACTAAAACCAATCAGTCAAGACCTGACCAGGCAAGTCCAGCAAAAAGCCAAAATTCTGAGTCTGTCGTATCACGGGCTTCCAGCCCGTGATACCACGGCCAAGATGGCCGTGGTACAAATGGCGAGATATGCTGATGCTGCTCATGCTGTCGCTGCACAATTAGCCCGAGATAACACAAAGTTATCCGGCGAAAATCGGCAGTTGCAAACTATATCAGGCCATCTTGATTTTATAACTGAATTCCTCCTCCGTATAAAACCAGCCGCAGGCGCCATTGATATAGCAGAAATTTTTGCCACTCGCTGGCAAAAATTTTATCAGACAGGGATGGTCTGCCTTTACATGGCTCCTGCGGCTAACTCTAAAACGCTTGATGCCGTCGTAGTACAAGAGCTTGGGCAAAGCAAAGCGATGATATTAACCACTCCCGAGGATTCGGCTTCTATACCAAAAACAATAGCAACCAGCTTTGCAATCTTAGATACTCCCGACCATCTTAATTGGCTGTTCGAGCAGTTAGATGTCGATTTCGATGTCAGCCGAACTAAATTAGTGCCGCTGCTTTCCAATGGCAGGGCAATTGGGGCAATCACCTTCGAGCTTAATTGGCCGGTTGATATGGAGCTTCTCGCAGAAAATTTCAGGGCAACAACCTCAATAGCCGGTGCTGTTTTGGACATGGCTATTGCCCTGCAGAAACAAGAGCGTTTTGCCGAGAGCTTCGCCCAGCTTATTTTCAAACCGAAGGTCTCCCAGCCCAGGATTGCCACAGACTATCTATTTGACGCTTTGGCTGAGATGGCAGCCGGTGCAGCGCACGAGTTAAATAATCCCCTCTCGGTAATATCCGGCCGAGCACAGTTCTTGGCTGAGGCCGAAATAGATAAAGAAAAAAAACGAATCATAGACCAGATTGAGAAAAACGCCGGACAAATAGCTCAAATTATCGAGGACTTAATGAGTTTTGCCGAGCCGCCAAAACCAAAATCGGCCCGGACGGACATTAAACAAATCCTCAATGAAGCCGTACAATTAGCCGGCCAAAAAACAAAGATTGAAAATATCAATACTCAAATTGAAGTGGTCGAGCCGGACAGAAACATTCTTGCGGATTCAGGGCAAATTGTATCAGCGCTCGCAAATATTATCGTCAACGCCGTCGAATCCTACGATGATGAAGCCGGGCCTATAAAAATCACTGTTGCTCCAGCCGACATGTGGTATCACGGGCTTCCAGCCCGTGATACCACGACCAAGATGGTCGTGGTACAAATCAGCGACCTCGGCTGTGGAATGGACACAGAAACCCTGCAAAAAGCCACTCAGCCGTTCTTCTCTGCAAAAAAGGCAGGGCGTAAACGGGGAATGGGTCTTGCCTATGCCGCTCGGCTTATACAATTAAATGGCGGGTCGTTAGATATAGCAAGTAAGCCCGGCGGAGGAACCACCGTTACAATATTATTACCCCGTGAGCAAAAAAAGAAATCTTGATTAAAAGGGCTTGCGACCGCATGCGATTCCGAGTATTCTTAAAAAGCTCATCCTTGAGAGATTTTATGGACACTGTCGTCACTTATAAAAAGCCAAGAAAGCCAGATGGAGGTAAAATATGAGTGGTATCTTCGGAGTAGTCTCAAAGGGAAATTGTGTTGAAACTCTTTTCTACGGCACAGATTACCATTCTCATCTCGGTACTGAATACGGCGGCATAGCAGTACTTGGAGATGGTTTCACTCGCCAAATACACAATCTGAGCCAGAGTCAGTTTAAGTCAAAATTCCATGATGATTACAAACATGTCAACGGCAACAAGGGCATTGGCGTCATCAGCGACTATGATGAACAGCCCGTTTATCTAAACTCAAAATTCGGACCATTCTGTATAGTAACAAGCGGATTTATAGAAAATGCTGAGATATTGGCGGATGAGCTGCTTAAGAAGGGTGTATCCTTCAGTGAGGTAAGTAATAGAGCGGTTAATACGCCCGAATTGATAGCAAAGTTAATAAACCAGGGAAACAGTTTGGTAGATGGCATAGAGAAGATGTTTGAGCTTATTGAGGGCTCATGCTCGCTTTTATTGCTGCATAAAGACGGGATATACGCAGCAAGAGACCGTCTGGGATATACGCCTCTCATTGTCGGCAGGCGAGAAGACGGCTGGGCGATAACCGCCGAGACAAGTGCCTTTCCGAATATGAATTTCGAGATTATAAAACACATTGAGCCGGCAGAGGTAATTCTGATAAATGAAGAAGGCATAATGCAAAGAAGCCCGGGCACAGCAGATGCAAACCAAATCTGCGCATTTCTCTGGATATATACCGGCTTTCCTGCATCAAGCTATGAAGGGATAAACGTGGAGATAGTCAGGGAAAAATGCGGCCGATTTCTTGCCAAACGCGACAAGGATATTAATGTCGACCACGTCTGCGGGATACCCGACTCCGGAATCGCTCATGGGTTAGGATATGCAATGGAATCCCGTAAACCTTTCAGACGCCCGCTTGTTAAATACACACCAGGATATGGTAGAAGTTATACTCCACCTTCACAACAAATTCGCGACCATATTGCAAAGATGAAGCTGATTCCCATTAAAGAGGTAATTGAAGGCAACAGCATCGTTGTATGTGAGGATTCCATCGTCAGAGGAACCCAGCTTAAGAACTTCACTATAAAAAAACTCTGGGATTGCGGCGCCAAAGAAATACACATAAGGCCGGCTTGTCCGCCTTTGATGTTTCCCTGCAGGTTTAATCTTTCCACGCGCAGCACCGATGAGCTTGCCGCCCGTAGGGCCATTCGAAATCTGGAAGGTCACGATATCAAGGATGCGTCAGAATATACGGACGCAAACAGCGAAAAGTACAAGAAAATGGTGGAATGGATTGCCAGGGATTTGGATGTCACTACATTGAGATACCAGAGTCTGGATGATATGGTTAAGGCCATCGGGCGACCCAAAGATAAGCTCTGTCTGCATTGCTGGACAGGCGAATGCCCAAAAGCAACACGCACAAAGCCGGCAATAGACATAGTGCAGGTAGAGAAACCATCTACAAGGAAGCCAAAAGAAACAAAGGTCGCACTCTGATAACAAGTCCGCCTCCCGCAAGTCCCGTAAGGGATGCCTGCCATAAGGCATCCTGCGGATTACGGCAGGATGGCCAAGCCCATTACAGACCCACCACGCAGACGGCGGGCAAGTCCGAAAATACGGCTAAATTAGGGAATACTTAATTTTAAGCCGGCGCCAATCCTTCAGACAGCCCTGACTACTGCAAAACTGATAACCGGCCTCTTATAGGGCTACCTGTCCACCGTCTTTCCTGACTGAAAAATTCAAAATAAAGCCCTTCTTTTATTAAACCGAAATAATAACCGAGGAGCCACTGTAAATTTAATTGCTTGTGGAACTTAAGGTTCGACTTCGCTCACCTTATCCTGAGCACAGCCGGCACTGAGCAGAGTCGAAGTGTCAAAGGATAAAGCTTGTGGACTATAAACAAAGACACAAAAGACTGCGCCTGCTCATAAAGAAGCTGAATAGTGAACGCAAAAGGCAGGCAAAAAAAACAGATATACTCTGCAACGACCTTATTGCAG
>CAZZHL010000104.1:0-7764 GCA_964653945.1 uncultured Pirellulales bacterium | reverse complement strand
AAACCGGTATAAGCATAATCGCATTGGCTGAGAAAATGGACGCCGGCGACATCCTGGGTCAAGCCGCCACTGACATAAAACCTGATGAAACAGCCGGCCAGCTTCACGACCGGCTCGCGAAACTGGCAGCACCATTATTGTTGGAAACAATCGATAAAATAGCTGATGGCACTGCAATCTACACAAAGCAGGACCATTCAAAAGCAACACTGGCCCCCAAACTGAAAAAGTCAGATGGTGCTTTAGACTTTGCTGAACCGGCTGAGCTTCTCCGGAGAAAGATACGCGGTCTTTGCCCCTGGCCCGGCGCTTCGGCAACGTACATCTCCCAAAAAACCGGCAAATCAACCCGCGTTACAATAGCCATGGCAGAATTAGTCAGGGCCCCAAACCCCGCCAGCTTATCAGCAGGAACACTTGACGAAAACCTTAACGTTATATGCGGTCAAGACGCCCTTAAAATTATAAAAATCAAACCAGCCGGTTCCGCCCTTATGGCCTTCAAGGCCTTTGTCAACGGCCAGCACACTCAGCCCGGCGACAAGTTCGTTAAGATAGAAAACGCCAATGAGCGGTAAAAAAACAATCTCCGCACGCGCAGTTTCAGCCGAAGTTTTAAATCAGTTCGACCCAAAGCACGATTATGCCTCTGAGCTTTTAAATAAACTGCTGCACAAAACAAAGGAAAGACAGCAAGCCACCGACCTTGTCTTTGGAACAATAAGGAATCTGGCTGCAGTAGATATGGTGATAGCAAAATTCACCGATTGCCCCACCGATAGGATACAAACTAAGGTTCTCAATATCATCCGTATCGGATCGTATGCGCTTATCTACTCACCTGCAACGCCGGATTATTCAATAGTCAACGAAGCAGTTGAAAACGCAAAAATCTTTACAGGCAAGAAACAGGTCGGCTTTGTAAACGCAGCCCTTCGGCAAATCGCAAGGCACATAACCAATCGCCAAACCCAGCTTTCAAAAGCCAATATGCAAAGAACGCTTCCGCAAACACTCACAACTGGCTGCGAATTTGATACCGATATCCTGCCGGACCAAAAAACCTCACCAGCCGATTATTTAAGTGCTGTGTTTTCGCTCCCAAAATGGCTTATCAAAAATTGGCTCGACGAATATGGCGTAGAAACTGCCCGACAAATCTGCTTTGCATCGAACCGCAGGCCGAGCATCTACCTCAGGCCTAATACATTAAAAACAACGGCACAAAAATTAGCTCAAAAGCTACGTTTAGAAAATATCGACGCTGAAGTAGTCCCTGATTCGGAAATGCTAAAAATCAAAAGCCCAAAGGATGTGACCGAGCTTCCCGGCTTTTCTAAAGGAGAGTTTATCGTTCAGGATATAACTGCTGCCAAGCCGGTACACATCTTAAAACCTAAACCGGGCTGGAAAATCCTCGACCTCTGCGCAGCACCGGGCACAAAAACCACACAGTTAGCTGAAATAACCGGCGATAAAACTCAGATATTCGCAACTGACATTGACCCCCAACGACTGGAAAAAGTCAAAGAAAACATCACCCGCCTCAGCATAAAAAACGTAAAAATCTTTGCTTATGAGGAGCTCTTCCATGAATCGGAAATCGGAAATCGGGAATCGGAAACGAAATTCACAATCGACAAAGTCAATTGTATTCTGTTGGATGTGCCCTGCTCAAATACCGGCGTACTGGCTAAACGCATCGAGGCCCGCTACAGAATAACGCCAAAGGCGATACAGGCCCTTGCCAAAATACAAGCCGACATTCTAAAAACGGCCACATCGATGATAAAACCGAAGGGCAAAATCTGCTACAGTACCTGCAGTATCCAGAAACAGGAAAATAGTGAGCTGGTAAAAGATTTTCTTCAGAAAAATCCCGGCCTTGAGCTTGAATCCGAAAAGCTTATCCTGCCATCAGCTGAATCCAGTGACTGCGATGGTGGTTACACAGCAATAATTCTAAGAAAACCCTGATTTTTTTCTCGCCCTAATGACCGAAAATGCTCTGTTGAAACTTCGTGGACACTGGCGTTACCTTGTAGCAAAATAAAATTTACGGAAAAAAGGGAGCGTGAACAAAATTAAGATATAATAAAAATATATTGCTATAGGTGTAATTTATGGATTTCCCGGAATTTATTTCTTTTACCATCACGAACGCCTGCAATCTTCGATGTAAGATGTGTGGTCAGTGGAGTGGCAAAGGCTACATGCTCAATAAAAGTACAGCTTTGAAACAAGAAATGACACTGTCAGACTGGAAAAGGCTAGTGGACGAAATTGCATGCCACAATATCCGGTCTCTTCTTCTAAGGGGTGGAGAGCCTTTTCTTTTCCCTGGCATTATTACTCTTTTAGAATACATTCACAACAAAGGCATATTTATCTCCATAGATTCCAATGGTACAATGCTTTCAAAATTTGCTGCAGATGTTTTACGCATCGGAAACATTCATATCACTATTTCAATCGACGGTCCGGAAGAAATTCATGACACAGTGCGAAGCGTTAAGGGTTGTTTTAAGAAAATAAAAGAGGGGGTAGAGCTTCTGAATGAACTTGAAAAAAACAGTACTAATAAAATCAGCCGGTCTATCACTTTTACTATAAGTCCTTACTCTTACAGGGGACTTGGAGCTATGCCGAATGTGGCCCGCAGTCTCGGTATCCAGACAATCTGCATAGTACCCTATTACTATGTCCCCGAAGAAAACGGAAAGGCATATGAAAAAGAACTTAAAGAAAATCTCGATTGTCATGCCTTTTCTTGGTTTGGTTTCCACCGGGAAACTTCCGGTATTGATCTTAATATATTCAAAGATCAGTTAAATAAATACTTGCAGAACCTTAATGAAATCCAGAATTATCCTTATATGAAACTTACAGAAGACCAATACCGCACCTGGTTCAGCGATACCTTAACACCTGTCGGGCCGGTAGCATGTTCGAATGTAGAAAGGCTAATCGATATCCAGCCGAATGGAAATGCAAATTTCTGTGTTGATTTTCCAGATTATATAATTGGCAATGTAAAGAATTCAACTATTGAAGAGTTATGGAATAGTGAAAGGGCCTGCCGCTTCCGAAATTATCGGCGGAAAAAACCCCTTACCGTATGTTACCGATGTGGGGCCAAATATATGTCGGAAATCCATTGATAATATAGCATAAACCAAAACAGATTTTTCTAAAAACGTATATTGATTAATGAAAACAATCCACATCTTTTCCACAAAACGCATTTTAAATGTGCAAAACCTGTTAATAACAAATTTTTTTCATGCGCAAAATCAATGCTGCCAACATCCTCGATTATGTGGAAAAGAAATTCCATAAATTTGTCTTGATACAACACGGTTAATGTTTGATACTTAACACTTAACGTATATCAAAAGAGCACAATCAACCTTTGAGAAACAGGAGACGTATCAATGCAGGGTATAATCACGGATGATAAGCCCCGCTCGGTAGAAACCCAGATAAGCGCTATTAACGAAGCTCTCGCCAAGAAGATAGGGCCACAAAAGTTTCGTATCTGGTTCAGCAACTCAACGAGTCTTACCCTCACCGGCGGTTATTTAAAGATCGGCGTACCGAACCTTTTCATTGCAAGCTGGATTGAAAGCCACTTTGCAAACGAAATCAGCCAGGCAGTCCGCGAAGTTACCGGCGATGCTCGAAAGATTGCTTTCACCATCGACCCCGAGCTTTCCGGCAACCAAAGGCGAACGCAACTGGATTCTCATGCACGACATGTTTCTAAATTCGATAGTCTAAAATCGAAAGTCGAAAAAGCTGCACCAACGGGGAAAAAACTTAGGCTTAATCTGGATACATTCATTGTCGGTCACTCGAATGAGCTTGCCTTCAACGCCGCGAAAGCGATTGTAAACGAGCAAAAAAGCCCTTTCAACCCGCTGTTCGTTCACGGCGGATATGGCGTTGGAAAAACGCACCTCCTGCAGGGCATTTGCAATGCAGTTTCCAAAAAACGACCTCAAACTCGCTGGCTGTATCTGTCAGCCGAGGATTTCGTTAACCAGTTTGTCTTGGCCTTGAAAACAAAAAAGCTTGAGCGCTTTCGACAAAAAATGCGACAAACGGACTTGTTGACCATTGACGACATCCACTTTTTGGCAAGCAAGCCGTCAACACAGGAAGAATTCCTGCATACCTTCAATACTATCAACTTGGCAGGCAAACAGGTTGTGCTGGCCTCTGACGCACATCCAAAGATGATAGGACAACTATCTGAAAAACTCGTTAACCGCTTCATCTCCGGCATGGTCGTCAAAATCAACAGTCCTGACTTCCAGACCCGCTGTGAAATCTGCCGGCAATACGCTGCTACTATGATGGAAGCAAACTTCGGTGCAGCCGACAAAAGACCGGCTCAAAAGCAATTCCCCGAAAATGTAATAAGATATGTCGCCGAAAATCTGCGCTCCAACGTACGCGAACTCGAAGGCGCAATGATGAAATTAGTTGCTTATTCGGCTCTGCAAAGTGAAAAAATCAATCTGCCTATGGCCCAGGAGGTTCTGGCTGAACACCTTGCCAGGACAGACCCGATTGTGCACATATCCGATATCGAGTCAGCCGTTACTGCATATTTTGGCTTAACACCGGCCAATATACATTCATCCAAAAAGGATAGAACCATAGCTCTCGCCCGACATTTCAGCATGTATCTAACGAGAAAGCACACAAAGATGTCGTCCTCGGAGGTAGGCAGATTTATGGGCAATAAAAATCACGCCACCGTACTTCTGGCCTGCAGAAGGATTGAAGGCCTAATCAACAAAAATGCGGAGCTTCACTGGCTCTCGCCGGCCGGCAATAAAATCGCAAAAGCAAAAGCCGTCCTCGCCGAGCTCGAAGCAAGCATCTAAGACTCAAGACCGAAGACCACAAACTCGACTCTTGGTATAATTGTCATTGCGAGGAGCGTAACAAGCCTGCCCTGAGCGAAGCCGAAGGGAAGCAATCTCAATCTGAATTATCAATAATCAATTTAACCATTTTTCCTTCGATAATTGATATTCTTCGTTCTTCGTCCCTCGTCCATCTTCCATCGCCCCCTTCCTCCCTATGCCACGAGTATCGAACATTCGGCAATATTTTTCTTGACTTTCCGCAGAAAATTCATATAATAAACTCAGTATTTGAGGAAATTGCTCTTTAGGAGGAGCATTGATGAAAACTCGCATTTTTATGTATTTTCTAATTGTTTTTTTATTCCTGCCTCCCTGCGCCAACGCCGATGTTGTCTATAAAATCATCGACCTCGGCACACTCGGCGGCGATGCAAGCTGTGCCTATTCAATCAATGAAAGCGGACAAATAGTCGGTTTTGCTTATAACAGTTCCGGCTATTGGCATGCCTGCCTTTTTGATCCTACAGGAGGCGGGGCCAATGTAGATCTCAAACCACTTGCGGGAAGCGTAAGTCAGGCTCGTTCAATCAACAATAATGGAGATATCGTAGGATGGGTGAATTCAACAAACTTTTTAAATGTAATAATAATACGTCCCGGCTACGAGATTGACGCTACCCTATTTGACCCAAGCGGCGAGGGACACAACAGACGTCTTGGGACCGGTTCGGCGTCTTCAATCAATAATCTTGGACAAATAGCAGGAGGGGGCCCAAACCAATCAGGAAGCTTATACCATGCCATATTGTTTGACCCAACGGGCAACCGGAATAATATAGACCTTGGCGATGGTGGGGCAAAATCAATCAACGATAAAGGACAAATCGTTGGCGATTCAGGGAGGCTCCTGCATTGTAATGCATTGATGTTTGATCCAAGTGGTAATGGTAATAACATAAACCTCGGATCAACATCTGGCTTTGATGGTAGTACTGCTAATTCAATCAATAACCATGGACAGGTGGTAGGCAAAGCTTATGAATGCAGACCTCCTTATTACACGTTAGGACATGCGGCGTTATTTGACCCGACAGGCGGTGGAAATAATATAGACCTTGGCACTCTCGGTGGAGATTATAGCGAAGCTTTTTCAATTAATGACAAAGGACAGATTGTCGGAACCGCACAAGATACAGCAGGTTTTTGGCATGCTGCTTTATTCGACCCAACGGGCAGTGGAAATAATGTTGATCTCAATACTCTTATAGACCCTACATGTGGTTGGACTCTGGAATACGCATATTCGATTAATAATCACGGCTGGATAGTAGGACAGGGCATCAATCCTGACGGCTTTACACATGCGTACCTTTTAACCCCCGAACCAGCCACAATTTTCCTTCTCAGCATGGGAGGGCTTTTTCTGCGGAAAAAATACGATGGACGATAAACAAAGAACGAATAAAAAAATGTAAAGCTTAAAAGTTAAAGCGCAAAAACATAGCTTAAAATCCAAAACTTTTAAGTTTTCAACTTTGATTTTGGACTTTTAATTTTAAATTTTTAGTTCCCTGCTTTATCGTTGCTGGATGACACAATCCGCAGCTCACATTTCGGTATCGCACCAAGAAAAACTTGTCCATAGCGTTTATTGACTATTCGGCTGTCGAGAATCACCACGATGCCGGCATCGCTCTTGGTGCGAATAAGCCGGCCGAAGCCCTGTTTGAATTTCAGTATCGCTGAAGGTAGTTGATAGTCATAAAAAGGATTTCCGCCCTGCTGCCTTATCTGCTCAAGTCGTCCTGCAATTAATGGCTTATTCGGCACCGCAAAAGGCAACCGAACAATAATAACATTACTCAACGCTTCTCCCGGCACATCAACCCCCTGCCAGAAACTATCCGTACCGAATAAAACTGATGAGTCCTCATCTTTGAAACGACCCAAAAGCACAGTCCTGTCAATCCCCGCCCCTTGCTGTAGAAGCTCGATTCTATTTTCTTTCAGCCATTCGTAAAGTTTATCTGCCATTTCATCGAGCATCTCGTAGCTGGTAAAAAGAACAAATGCCCGCCCCTTTGTTTGAAGGATATATTTTTTCAAGGCATCTATTGCCTTTTCAATAAAATCCGGCTCATTTGGGTTCGGCAGGTCCTTCTCGATATAAATAGTAACTTGTTTTTCGTAATCAAAGGGCGAACCCATCTTTAGCACATCAAAATCCTCCAGCCCAATTCTACCAGCAAAGAACTTAAAACACTCCTTTTCAGACTCATCAGGGCCGAGCGCACCGTAGCCCGATACTACCCCACTGCTCAGCGTTGCGCTGGTCATAATCACCGAGCCATACCTGTCGAACAGGCAGCGTTTGACATCCTCTCCGACATTGAGAGCCGCACTTTTTAAGCGAATAGTTGTCTTTCTTTCGGCATCGACCTCGACCCAATAGACATAATCTTTTTCTTTCTGCAATAAAAAACGGCCAAGGTCTTCTGCCAGAGCCACGCACCTGTCTACAAAACGCAGAATCTCAAATTTCTCATTGACATCTTCGGTATTCTTCGCAAGCTTCACCAATTCTGACCGCAGATTGTTAAGATGACCCGACAGGTTGTCTTCAACAAAATTCACATGGCATCTGCCGTTGGTTTCGTCTTTATTGTTTTCATACCAACTCTTGACTTTCCTGAAGAAACTGCCTGACTCTTTAGTTATCCTGCCGATTAAATCTATTGCCTTACCCGCCTCGGTGAAAGCCAAAAGTCCTTTATGTGTCCTCGGATTATAAAGGCCGTTAAGCAGGAACGTAACTCTGTGATTGCTGATATCGATTCCGAAATGCTCTTCCGCCACGTGCTCGATATTCTGCGCCTCATCGATA
>CAZZHL010000103.1:0-7802 GCA_964653945.1 uncultured Pirellulales bacterium | reverse complement strand
CGATGTGAACACCTCTATCGAGTGTTCCGGCCTGGGCGTGATTAGCTAATAACAATGATACAATTACAACTGTGAATACAACTAATAACCGCTTCATTTTATTTTCCCCTTTCTGTATCAGGTCTTGTAAAAAAATATTCCTTATTACTTTTGATTTTCTTAATGGCTATTTCCTACTTGAATTCTTTACGCAAGGTGAAAGTAAAATAGCTTTAGCTGCAGATGGTTGTTACTTTCACAAAAACCCTCCATGTTGGATGCGACCACTACATATTATCTATTTTCACTATTTTACCTTTTTTAAACCCATATGTCAAGATAATTTTATTGATATCAACGATTTTCGAGTCAACATTACCTAATGCTTACACCTTGTCTTAAATGTCTCACTAAGACCGCCTATTCATCCGCAGATGGCATCCCTTTCCCACGTCTCTTAGTTCAACATTTTTAGCATTATGATAATGGACTTATAGGACGTCTTTTGAATTTGAGAGATTACAACGTGAAGGGCATAAAATTGATACACTATAAATGCTTAATATACCTTGATACAGGTTTCGGCAGAACTATCCCATGTCCTATAACATAGGACTATATGCTTAAGCTAATCCAATCGGTTAACTCGCCAAGGGCCTGCCGAGATTCTGAGTATGGCTTAAGAGCAGCAGTGTTTAACTCTTTTTAAGCTTGTCTATCATTTCCTGGACTTCTTCGGTGCCCTCATCATAAAATTTCTGCTCATCCGGTGCGAGGTGCTTTAAGAGACGAAGGAACTCGCCGGCGTGTACGCGCTCTTCATCAGCGATATCAACCAGGACATCTTTGGCAAGCTCGTCCTCGATAGACTCGGCAAGCTGCATATATAGCTGGACGGCCTCATACTCGGCAGCCACCATAAACCTTATGGCACGAATCAGCTCCGGCTGAGTGAGCTTTCTGTCTTTTGCAAGGCCGGAAAAAGGTGAACCAAATTCTGGCATAATAAGCCTCCTTTTCCAAAATTTCGAGAATTTCCATAAAACGTATAAAAGCCGTAGTATTTTACTTTCGCCAGCTCAAAATAATCAAACAAATAATTTTAAGCTTGTAAATATATATTATGGCGGTTAGATTCTAATCAACTGTTTGATTAAGAAATAGAAAATTAGCCACAAAGTCACAAAGACACAAAGAAGTTAAAAGTTAAAAAAATTAGTGCCTTTGTGTCCCTTCGGCTTCACTCAGGACAGGCTTGGTGGCAAAAAATTGAGAGAGATATAAAATGAAACCTAAACTTGTAGTTATCGGCGCAGCCGGTCGAATGGGCAAACGCATCGTCTCGCTGGCCATAGAGTCCGGCGAATTTAATATTGTCGGGGCGGTAGAAAGGCAGGACCATCCTGACATCGGTAAGGACGCGAGTTTTATAGCAGCAGCAGAGCCAATAAATGTTGAGCTTCTCTCTATTTACCCATATCCAACCGATGCGGATGTGGCAATTGACTTTTCGATACCAGTAGCGGCAGTCAGGACCGTTGATTACTGCCTGGAAAATAAGGTTGCCCTGGTGCTGGGAACAACGGGCCTGAATAATGAGCAGTGCGAAAAAATCGTAACTGCCTCCCATGAAATTCCCATTCTCTATGCAACCAATATGAGCGTGGCGATGAACGTGCTATTTAACCTGGTCGGCAAAGTTGCGCAGGTGCTCGGCGAAGAATACGATATAGAGATAATCGAGCAGCACCACCGCTTCAAAAAAGATGCACCCAGCGGTACAGCTTTGACACTGGCTGAAAAGATTCACTCGGCAACCGGCAGGGATTGGCCGGGCGCTCTAACTCACGGTAGAAGCGGCATGGACAGTCTCAGACAGAAAGGCACCATCGGTATCCACGCCGTCCGGGCCGGTGATATCACAGGTATTCATTCGGTAATCTACAGCACATTGGGAGAGACACTTACGCTCACTCACACCGCCCACAGCAGAGATACTTTCGCCCGCGGGGCACTACAGGCGGCAAGATGGCTTGTCGGGAAAAAACCGGGACTGTATTCAATGGCTGATGCGCTGGGCCTTGCTTAATTGGCATCAAAAGCTAATGTGGGCCAGTCGATGTCCCTGATGCCGCCAATCGTCAGGTTCGGGTTCGGCCAACCGTCCTGAGCAGGCCGAATATCTTCTGCGGCAATATAACGAACCTGTCCATCAACAAAGAGATAATTGCGGCTGCCTTGCCAGCACCACCAGCCACCAAATCCGTACCAGCCTTTTTCATCTACGCGCAAATGATTGCTGTTCCACTCCCCGATAATAATCTTTCCAGAAGGCCTGGCCACATCCATGCTTCGTTGTGGTATCGATAGTAGGAAAGGGCCGTTGCCACAAGTATAACTGGGGCTGTCCATATTCTCTATCTGCTCGGGACTATGATAGAAAGCCATCGAATAGGCGTAACTTGTGGATTCATATTTTTGCCTGGAGACAGGGTCTTCAGGACAAAATAAGACCGAAGGATTATTTACATCGATATTACCACCCAAATACGGCTCAACAAACGAACGCCAGCCGCGTCCCATCCATAGCCAGATATTGGGGTCTTCGGGGAAAACCGGGTCCTGTGCACAGGGATATGTATTATCGTGGCTATCCAAATATAGGCACATAGCTAAATCGATATGCTTGAGGTTGTGTGCACATACCAGGCGTTTTGCCATAGACCTTGCTTTTGAAAGAGACGGCACAAGTATGGAAAGCAAAAGAGAGACGATTGCTATGACAACGAGCAGCTCCACAATGGTAAACCCGCCCCACGTATGGCGGGTAAAGCCCGATTCAATTGATTTCCGATTTCTGATTTTCGATTTCCGATTTTTACAGATATGGGTCACAGTAATCTTCCCTTTTTTGCAAATGGTTTTAATTGGCGATATTAGAACTGTCTATCTGCTATTCTACCGTGACGCTTTTTGCGAGATTTCGAGGTTTGTCAACATCGTGGCCACGAAGTACTGCAGCGTGGTAAGCCAGAAGCTGCAGCGGCACAACCGTCAGCATTGGCTGCAGAAGCTCCGGAGCATCCGGGACGGCAATTAAATGGTCGGCGTGCTCTTTAATGTTCTCGTCGCCTTCGGTTGCAACAACGATTATTTTTCCTCCGCGAGCTTTGACCTCGGCGATATTACCCATAATTTTTTCATACTGCGGCCCGGCTGTGGCAATGAAAACCGCAGGCATGCCATCACTAATCAAAGCAATGGGGCCATGCTTCATCTCCGCAGCTGGCAGGCCCTCAGCGTGAATGTAGCTTATTTCCTTTAGTTTCAAGGCCCCTTCAAGGGCAACAGGATAATTAAAGCCCCTGCCCAAGAAAAGCCAATTGTTCCTGTCTATATTTGCCGATGCAATTTCTTTAATATGTTCGGACTGCTGGAGTATTTTACTAATCTTATCCGGTATTCTTGAAAGCTCATTGATGTACTTGTCCGCTTCGGCGCTACTTATATGTTTTCTTCTGCCTAATTCAATCGCCAGCATTGTCAGGACGGCTACCTGGGCAGTGAAGGCCTTGGTACTGGCGACGCCGATTTCCGGCCCAACATGTAGATATATACCAGCATCGGTAGCCCTGGCAATGGAGGAGCCAACTACATTAACAACACCAAGTACCGTTGCGCCTCGTTCCTTGGCCTCTTCAACAGCAGCAAGGGTGTCGGCAGTTTCGCCCGACTGGCTTATCGCTATTACAACGGTGCCTTCCTCGATAATCGGGTTACGGTATCTGAATTCGCTGGCGTATTCGGTTTCTGTCGAGATGCGTGCCAGCTGCTCAAATAAAAATTCGCCAACCAAACCGGCGTGAAATGCCGTTCCACAGGCGGTTAAGATGAGCCTTTTGGTATGGGTTAAATCTCGCAGATACGATGCTATGCCGCCAAGCTTGATTTGATTGTTCTGGCGGTCAATCCTGCCACCCATACAAGTGCTGAGTGCTTTTGGCTGCTCAAAAATCTCCTTGAGCATATGGTGTTTGAATCCTCCCAGCTCAATTTGCTCCAGGGAGAATTCAATCTGCTCCAGGTCTTTTGTGATGGTTACATTGTCAATAGTTTTAGTGTGAAATCCTTCCGGGGTGACTGTGACCATTTCATTGTCGGCAAGGTATATTGCCTGTTTCGTATGCTCAACGATTGCAGCAGCATCGGATGCCAGGATATATTCGTTTTCACCGACCCCTAAAATCAAAGGGCTTCCTTTTTTGGCGCCTATGAGTAAGGCAGGAAAATCTGAGCAGACAATTGCCAAGCCGAAAGTGCCGTGCACCTCCGCAAGAGCTCTCTGAACAGCCCATTCGAATTTATTTTGTCCGTGGAGCTGTGCTTCATCCTGGGCAGCTTTGGCATAAAAATAACCAATCAGATTTGCTACCACTTCCGTATCTGTTTCGCTTGCAAAATTAACCCCTTCATTTTGCAGCCATGTCTTTAATGTAGAGTAGTTTTCGATAATGCCATTATGAACGACAGCAATTTTACCGGTGTGGTCCAGATGCGGATGGGCATTGATGGTATTCGGCTCGCCATGCGTCGCCCAGCGGGTATGCCCAATGCCGAAAGTCTCATTTTTGTCAGGGGGGTCTAAAATTTCTTCCAGAGCGTTGATTCTGCCACTGGTTTTTGTGACTTTTATTGCGCCGGCACCAAGCAGTGCAAGACCAGCAGAATCATAGCCCCGATATTCCAGACGCTTCAATCCCTCTATAAGGATTGGCTGCGCTGCCTTTTTACCAAGATAAGCTACTATTCCACACATAGGTTCGACTCTTCGACTGCGCTCAAGGCAGGCAAGCTCACTACAAGTTTGCTATTTACTATTTCCAGTTAATAATTTACTATTTTTTATACTGTTGGGTTCAAACATTATAATTATAAATAATAGATATTCAATAAAAATTTATGATAGTTGTTATCGATTATAACGTAGGAAACGTTAAGAGCGTATGTAACGCATTCCGGCATATCGGCTGTGATGTTACACTAAGCCGAGAATCCAAGATAATTGATAGTGCTTCCGGTCTCGTTTTACCCGGTGTTGCGGCTTTCGGCTATGCAGTCAGTGCCCTTGGGGGGCTTGCCGAGCGGATAAAAGAGGTCGCTTTGGCAGGTAAGCCACTTTTGGGCATTTGTGTCGGTTATCAGATGCTTTTTGACCAAAGCAGCGAATACGGCCAGCACAAAGGCCTCGGGCTGGTTGAAGGCAGCGTCGTTCCTATTCCAGCCGGCAGAGTAATACCGCATATGGGCTGGAATCTGGTAAAGCTGCCGGAATATATGGATTTATTTGCCGGCCTGGGAAAGGAAAAATACTTTTATTTTGCCCACTCTTTCTACGCCAGTGTCGCCGACGTCCAGGCCAAAATCGCCTATACCGACTACGGCTTTGATATGTCGGCTTCAGTACAAAAGGCAAATATATACGGCGTACAATTTCATCCTGAAAAGAGTAGCAAAAGCGGCTTGAAGGTGCTGCAGAATTTTGCAGAAATTTGTGAAAAGAATTAGCCACAGATTTCACGGATTGCACAGGTTATTTAAAAGTAAAATTAAAAATTTGAAATCAAGAACCTTTGGTTTTTGGTGCCTTGGTGGCAAAAAATGCTGACGAAAAGAATCATCCCCTGCCTTGACGTTAAGGACAACCGTGTGGTTAAAGGCGTCAAGTTTCTAAATCTTCGTGATGCGGGTGACCCGGTGGAGCTGGGCGCAAGATATAGTGATGAAGGTGCAGACGAATTAGTGTTTCTTGATATCACCGCAACCATTCGTTTTCGCAAAACACTCGTTGAGCTTGTTGAAAAGGTTGCTGAAAACGTCTTTATTCCATTTACAGTAGGCGGCGGCATACAAACAGTCGAGCAAATGGATGAGATACTGCGAAGCGGGGCAGATAAGGTCTCCGTAAATACCGCCGCCGTTGAAAACCCTGAAATTCTCACAGAAGCCGCCCAGCATTTCGGCAGCCAATGTGTGGTCCTTGCCATTGACGCCCGTCGGTCAAAAAAACAGATGGACAAATGGCAGGTCTGTGTAAAAGCAGGAACAGAACCGACTGAGATTGATGTAATCGAATGGGCTGCAAAGGGAGAGAAATTAGGTGCAGGAGAAATACTATTAACCAGTATGGACGCTGACGGCACAAAGGTCGGCTATGACAACGAGCTGAATAAGGCCGTGAGCGATGCGGTCAATATACCAGTGATTGCATCCGGCGGGGCAGGTAAGCTCGAGCATCTTCACGATGCTATCGTTGACGGGGGCGCAGATGCGGTGCTTATGGCGTCAATAACGCACTTTGGAAATTACACTATAAAACAAATGAAAGAATACCTTGCCGGCCGCGGGATACCTATGAATCTCTAAAATTCCCGTACAGGAGAATTAATGAATTTCAATAGTTTTATTTTTCCGCGCTATCTCGCAGGTAAAGATACATGGTGTCTGCAACAACTTCATGGCCTACTGGTGTCCAATGCTGGTCATACGTAAAATAAGCCTGCTTGCCCTCGAATATCTTCTGCCGTAATGGTTCTGTAAGACTGACAAACTCAATAGATTGCTGGCGGCAAAACTCTTCGATTACAGATTCCTTAATCCGCAGGCGGGCAGAAACCACGTCCTTCAATTCCTCTGCCGGAGGGAGGTCTCTTTGTTTTAACGCCATAAACGCGTGCAATTGCTCAGCCGTGATTTTATCCATAATAAGCGGCAATAATGTATGCGGTTTGTCCGGAGCATAAACTATTATAAAGCGCATATTTTTCTGGTCACATATTTTTTTTATCTGCTGAAACGCTTCAAGGCTTTTCCGGCAGCCCTTGGATTGAAGAAAGTCTTCCCTGCTGACGAAGTGAGCCAAGAGTCTCTTGACCTTGAAAGTGTAGTATCTGGCGCCAAGGCCATCCGGTATAGCAATCGGCATCCAAGAAAGAGCTCCGGTTGGATTGGAGGGGCTATCGGGGACTATCTCGTCCCCGCCCCTTGCGAAGGGGCGGGACTCGTCATCACCATCTTGTCCGGCTCCGGCCGGGCTACGGCTGGCTCTGCCCTGACGAGCAGGCTCCGCCGTGACGAGTCTTGTGCTGGCTGGACTATTAGGTTGTGCCGAGCCAAAATAACGAATCAAAAGATTTTCTAAAGCTTGACGGATAGGTGAGCTTTTGAATAAGCTGTTCAGGCGGTGCCCAATGGTATTTTCCCGCTCGAAGTTGGAGTCTCGAAAATCATTTCCTTCATAAAGCAGACAAACAACCACCTTAGGAGACAATTGCAGGCCGACTTTTTCCAGAGTTTCCGGATATGTCCCCGGATGACCGGCTGATATCCCGAGATTATAGACTGTTTGCCCTGCTTTTTGCGCCAAAAGAACGGGCCAAGCCTGGTCGTCAGAGACTTTGGAACCTTCAGTGAATGAATCGCCGAGGACAACTACATCATATTTTTCAAAGTCGGTTTTATTGCGAAAGCCCCTTTTGTCAACGGTCAGTGTGTACTCGATATCCGGATAGCCGGGGCGTACTACAGGATAGGCGAAGGCCTTCTCCGGGACATCGCTAAAGCTACCACGGTCGACAGTATTGGGAAGGCGGTGGAAGTAGTGCTCATGCCTAACATATTGTTCCTGATTCTTCAGGCGGGCAAAGGCATCCACCACCAGAATCGATACGACGATAGAAACAAATATTACGATAACTTTAAATTGACGCTTTCTTTCGTTTCTCTCGTTCGACCAAGCCAGATACAGGACCATAATACTAATAGGG
>CAZZHL010000102.1:0-7813 GCA_964653945.1 uncultured Pirellulales bacterium | reverse complement strand
CAAATCCGAATTCTTCCTCCTCGCCTTCCACGGCCTTTTCGTCCTGCTGAGATTCTACGTCAGTTTCTTCAAGCAGACGGATTCCCATCTCGTCCATCGTCGCCAAGAGGTCGTCGAGACGGCCGGGACTGACGGCCTCGTCGGGAAGGCCCGTGTTCAATTCCTCGTAAGTCAAAAACCCCCTCTCCCTGCCTTTTTTGATGATAGATTTCAGGCGTTCCTGAGGGGTTTTGGCTTCAAGGTTCTCCGGAGCCGAAGCGCCGGCCTCGACGACCTCTTTTTTGCCTTGCTCAGATTTGGCCTTTTCTGTTTTGGCTTCGATACTTTTTTTGCTTTTTCTCGTTCGTTTCTTTGCCACGATTGGCACCTCTTTCAATACTAATGGTTATTGGTTATTGGTTATTGGTAATCCATTTTTTTACTAATGTTTACCTTCTATTAACTATTTACTATCGATTATTGTTTTTGGTTCATTAGCTGCCACGAAGGCACTAAGGCACGAAAAAATTAAGCTATAGAGTTCACAGAGATATTTAACCACGAATACACACGAATTTTCACTAATTATTTATTAGCCACAGAGAGCACAGATTTAGTTAGAAATCCTAAATTCTAATATCTAAATCCTAAACAAATCCAAATTAAACAAATACCAATGTTCAAAACAAAACGTTTTTGCCTTCGTACACAGGGTCATTTTACAATGCCCCATTTATGGGGCTGACTGAGTTTTAACCACAGATTTACACGGATTAACACAGATTTTAAGAAATCAACCATTTTCTTGATATCAGGAAAATGGCCATATGCCTTTTTCCATTTTATCTCATCCAACCGACATCCCTGATTGAGGTCAAATTGAGGTTTCATTAGTTATTCCAAAAGAACACTGAAAATTTCAAATCTGAGATTTGAGATTTTTGATTTCATTCTGCCTCCATCGCCGGATAATCCTGAGGACGTACCTTTTGCAGAGTTTCTTCGAGCTGTTTTTCAAAGGCTTCGCGGCGCTTGTCGGCCTGATACCGGCTTCGTGTTTGAACATTCAGGTGCCGTTGCCCCTTGATATCGCTGTTCTGGAGATTGTCCGCCCAGGCCCGTATCTGGCGGGAACACGATTCGGCCAAAGATTTGAGATTTGAAATCTCAGATTTCAGATGAACTGCTTCGGGAAAGCGTTCTGTAAAAAGCAGCATAGAGCGCGTCTCCCCGCACGACCAGCGTGCGATATAAAGAAAGGCCAGCAGTTCCGCCGTTGAGCCGCGTTCAAAACCTTCTGCGATATTGTTGGAAACCGACAGCGATGACCTGCGAATCTGGCCGCGAAGGTCGCCGGGCTGAGCAAAAAATCTGTCTCGCGTCAGGTCATATATCCGCACAGCCAAATCAATGGCTGATTGCCACACCGGCAGGTCCTCAAACCGTTCGTATTTCATCTTTTCTCACCTTTTGAAATCTAAAATTTGAAATCTAATATTTGAGATTCTTGCTTCTCATATCGCCTTAAACTTTATCTTTTCTGCATGGGCGTCAGATTGGAGTTTCATTTATTTAACCACTGATTTCACAGATTTTCACTGATTTTAGGAAATCAACCATTTTCGTGATATCAGGAAAATGGTCATAAGTCTTTTTTCCATTTTGTCGCTTCTAACCGAAATTCTTTATTGGTAAATTGAAGTTTCATTGGTTATTTGTTTATCCATTCAGCAATTAAGGAATAAAATAATTCATAAATTTACTTTTTATATTCGGCGGCGTGGTACTCACACAGCCATAAGTAATGGCCTTCCGGCGTTAATATCTTTTTCAGGCCTCCCCAATGCTGACTCGAGTCCACCTCATCAAGCAATTTCCGAAGTGCCCGAAGGTCTGCACCCTCAGCATGTTCTACTCTTGACTCTCCACCGATATCTTCCGCCAGCTCTATTTTCATGAAATCTTTTTCGTCTTTTAATTTCTTTGCTAATTCCTCCATCAATTTTAATTGGTGCTTAAATTCCTCTGCAAAGACATCATTTACAATTCCGGCTATCGGCCCTGCTAAAGGCGCCGCATATTTAATCACCTTGGATAACTTGATAATATATGGTCCCATAGTCCTGAGCCACTTTGCCGGCTGTTTTATCTCGTATCTTCCGCCATCAATTGTCGGATGCCACTCTCCCGGCTGCTGACAATACAATTGCAATACCATCTTCTGGCCAAATATATTCTTTAACCAACCTATTTCGTCCTTTGGCAAAACCGCAAAGACATTCGGACAATGAGACTCGGCTAATCTCTGGTCTCGATTGAACAGCCTCAAAAACTCACGCTGTGTCAGTTCTCTTAACTCTATTAACTCCGTACGAAGAACCTCTTGACCTGCCAATACCTTTCCTTCAAGGTCATCGATACGCGTTATAACAGCCCCCTGAGTCTTCCAGTGCAATCCGAATAACATACCTGGCACTGAAACATTCTCAAAAGTCTCCGGGCACTGAATCTCTAATGCAGGTTTATCTCTTTCAACTGCCTTTTCTAACTGAGCGAAGTCAAATTCATGTTTACATTTTGTATCGTCATGTCCCGGACACGGCATCGTCCTTTTAATTTTAAGGCCCGGAAATCTCTCCAACGTCAATTCCAGACCATTTCGTAGAAGCACAAAAAAGTTTTGCGGTACCGGGCCACGAACTGTAAGACGTAAATATCTATCGTGTGGGTACGCCTCAACCAATCCTAAATGTCGTTCTTCTTTGCTATCTGCAAATAACGCACCTAGCCGCCAGTGTGTATGAGTAGTAAATCGATGAGACCTTGCGATAAACCATGTTGGTATGCCGGCAGGGATGCTGCTTAATGCGAACTTCATCGATATTTCTTTGCAGCCCTGCTTCTTTTTAATCTCGTCCCACTTTTGTTTATAATCAGGCGGGTCTAATGGAAGACGTTCCACTACCAAGCTGATTTCCCTGTTCTCCAAGGTCCTGTATGATAAATCAAACTTTTCCATCAAGCGCAAAAAGTGAGCTCGAATCCCTTCATCAACATCTGACCAAAGATCATTCATATGCTGACGTGTAAAAATCCCATCTCTGCCAATTACCTCCTCGCTCTCTAAAACATTACTTATCGCATCAGTCACCCACTCCGGGTCCAAAATCACAAGGTCATTAAGCTCCTCATCCTCTCTAAAGTACAAGACATCGCCCAACTCATGCAGCCATTGAGCCAATACTTTAGCACTTTCTTCTTTCACCTTGTGCTTGGCCATCAATGCAAAAAGCTCCTTTGGCGGAATGTAATGTTCCTTTTTATCCCGAATCTCATTTGCTGCATCGAGCCAGGTTGCCGGCCATTCTTCGCCCATTAAAGGTAAATCTGCAGCAACTTCCGCCAGTTTCTCTCGGAATTCTTCAATACCTTCACCTGTCTGATTACTTAATGTATAATGGCCTGTTATCTGAGGATATTTCATTCGTAAATCATCTAACGGCAAGTCTGCATCACGCTCATCTATATGCGCTGACACAATCATTACGGGTGAATCAGGAGCTTTGGCTTGAATTCTATCCAGCCAGTCATAGAGTTTTCCTGCTTCCCAGCCGTGACGGGCATCCCAGACTAATACAAATAGCGCACGGTTGGTCAAAAAAAACTGATGGGTCGCATGATATATCTGCTGGCCTCCAAAGTCCCAGGTATTCAGTTCCATTGTTATATCTGCTTCTATCGGGTGCACAAGCTCTAACTTTTCCACTCCAATCCCATGGGTTGTTTCCAGGTCTGCAATAAATTTCTTGCCTTTGAGTGACCTCAATAACGATGTCTTACCTACTCCGCCTTCACCTACAAACAGCAGTTTCGATACCCATTGCTTCTTTGCCTCTTTTAGCTGCGCTCGCAGAAATGCAAGGACGGCCTTTGTTCCCTGCTCTTGTACTTCCAACGGTGGAGAATCAAGCGGATTATCATCTAAATATAATAATTCTAATTTTTCCAAGTTACCTATCTCATCCGGTAGCGAGTCAAGGTAATTTTTGCTAAGATCAAGTCTTTTCAAGTTTTTCAACTGGCCGAGCTCAGGTGGAAGTGATGTAAGCTGATTTTCTTGCAGCAAGAGTTGTGTTAGCTTGTCTAACTGGCCGAGCTCAGGCGGAATGGAAGTAAGTCGATTTCTGGCCAGATCGAGTAATATTAGGTTTTCCAACTGGCCAATTTCTGGAGGGAGTTCAGTAAGTAGATTTTCCCATGGAGAGAGGTCTGTCAGGTTTTTTAACTGGCCAAGCTCAGGCGGAAGTGAAGTAAGTTGATTATCAACTAACCGGAGTGTTGTCAGGTTTTCTAACTGGCCGAGCTCAGGCGGAAGTGAAGTAAGCTGATTTCCTTGCAGATAGAGTGTTGTCAGGTTTTTTAGCTGGCCGAGCTCAGGCGGAAGCGACTTTAGCTGATTTCGGGACAGATCGAGTTCTCTCAGGTTTTTCAGTTGGCCGAGCTCAGGCGGAAGCTCCTTTATGTCCTTGTAGGACAAGCTAAGCTCAGTTTGGCCTGACTTGGCGGCGTCGTTTATGAGGTTAAGGAGTTTGGATTTTTTCATAATCAATGCGTAAATGCGTAAATGAGTCGATGCGTTAATGCGTTGATGCGTAAATAAGTATGTGCGTAACTCATAATCTTATTCTTTAGTAACCCCCCGAATAAATCGGGGGGCTTTTGGACCCCCGACAACAACCTCTGCCTAAAGCATGCAGGGGCAGGCGTTCGGGGGCAAGCCCTTTATGTCATGCCGATATTGCGGCGGTTTTCCTTTCTTGCAGACTCGGTAACAGATTTCAAATATTTATTGGCATCCTGCTTAGATTTTAACTGCCCCCTCGACTGCGCTCGGGACAGGTCAATCGCCCTTCTGGCATGACAAGACAACAACACATCAACGGCATCTCTTAAACGAGTCTCGAAATTGCCTTTCTGCTCGCCATCGGCCTGCAATTGCGTGATGCAACTACTGACCTGCGGCGATTCCGTTTTAGCGAGAATTTCAGTCAATTCAGGCGCAGGATTACTCGTCAATGTTTCAAACAGAACAGAAGCAATATCCCTTAATACCAGAACATCAAAATGCTCGATCAGGTTCGACAGGCTCACTGCAGGTGAGACCTTTTTCTTAACGGTTTTAAAGAGCTTCGGCTCGTTGAGCAAGACTTCCAGAATTTCCCGCTGAGCGGTTGCGGAAAGGCCTTCGCCCAAATCCGCCATACGAACGGCGGATAAATCCACAGGCGGTTTTTGCACATCGTAGGCGGCGGCCCTTGCGGCTGTTGTGACTTTCTTGCGTAATTCAGCGGTCACCTGCCTGTTGTCAAGGCCAATAATGCCTGAAAGCCGATTGATTAAAAGGCCGCCTTCAATGGTATTGAGCGAGCCGGCATAAAGGCCGGTAGCGATTGCCTGCAAGTATTCATCGATGGCGGCTTTTCGGCCTGCAAGGGTGTCATCGGAACTGAATTTTTCGGTCAGCCGATTCCATTTGAACTGCAGGACATCGACGGCATTGTCGAGTAAATATTGGAATTTCTCTTTGCCGTTGGCGAGCAGGAAATCGCAGGGGTCTTTGCCCTGCGGCACGAAGGCGAGCTTGATGTCTATGCGCTGCGAGAGGCAGACTTCCAAAGCCCGATTAGCGGCCTCGATGCCGGCGGCGTCACTATCGAAGAGCAAGATTACCTTTTTTGCGTAGCGGCGAAGGAGACGGCCCTGGCCGGCTGTAAAACTTGTGCCCATAGCAGCGACGACATTAGAGCAGCCGAACTGGTGCGCCATTATACAGTCGGTGTAACCTTCGACGACAACGGCGGTGTCGGTCGAGACAATCTGGTGCCGGGCGTGCTCGAGGCCGTAAAGAGAATTACTTTTATCGAACAGGGCTGTCGTGGGTGAATTTATGTATTTTGCGCCTTGCTCGCTCAGCGTTCTTCCGCCGAAGCCGATTACCCTGCCGGTGACATCAGTAATAGTGAACATCAGGCGATTAACGAACTTGTCCGCCACACGAACGGCGGATAAATCCTGATTCTGATTAGTGATAAGGCCTGCGTATTCGAGAAGCTTTGCCGGGATTTTTCGAGCACGAGCAGCTCTGAATAAATCGTCGGGAGAATCGTTCCCTTGGGGACAGGCGGCCAGGCCAAGCTGCCACTTTTTGATACTCTCAGATGTTACTTTCCTTTGAGCGAGATAATCACGAGCGAATTTTCCTTTTTCTTTATCATTGAGATTTTTCTGGAAGTATTTAGCGGCCCAGGCGTTGACCCTTGCAAGCTCGTTGGTATCAACGGATTGAAGATTGTCGGTTTCCGATTGCCGATTGGTTTGTGATTTGCGATTTGGGGTGGGCAAGCGGATGCCTGCACGGTTTGCTAATCTTTCTATGGCCTGTGGGAAGGTGAGGTTCTCACGCATCTGAATAAACTTGAAGACGTCACCGCCGGCACCGCAGGCAAAACACTTGAAGATTTGCTTTGCGGGACTAACGTTCATGCTCGGACGATGGTCATCGTGAAAAGGACATAGGCCGACCATCTCGCGGCCTTTCCTCTTGAGAGCAACGTGCTCGCTGATGATATCAACGATATCGTTGGCCTGCTGAATCTGGGTGACTATACTGTTATCAAAAACGCCCGGCATATAACTAAACCATCCTACGACCACAGGGTCCGTGCTAAAATATAGATTCCTCACTCCGCCTTCGGCAGATTCCCCACGATAAGCGAGAAAGCGGCTGATATTTAGAAAATCTCAGCCTGCCTACTCGCTTGATTGTCAGGGTCTGCTACATAAATATAGACGAAAGGGGCTAAAAATCAAGTATGGTCCGAAAATGCCCGTTTTAATACTGAAAAAGGGGGTTATGTGTTCTTTGGACACCTGGTGGAGTGGGACGGTTGGAAAGCAGACGACAGAGGGCAGAAGACAGAAATCCAAATATCTAAATTCTAAATCCTAAACAATATCAAATTACCAAAATATAAATGTTCAAAACAAAAACCCTCAATAAATCCCAAGATAAAGATTCGGGACAAGTTGGGGGACTAAGTATGAGATTGCTTCGCTGCGCTCGCAATGACGTCGCCGTTCCGGCGACAGCTAAACAGGGAGATTAAAGAAAGTTTTGGATGTGGTGGTTACGGCTGAGGCGAAGTCGGTAAGCTCGGTGTGTTTCAAGTCGGCGAGAAATTTTGCGGTGTGGATGAGCAAGGCCGGCTCGTTTACTTTCTGCTTTCGCATCGGCTCAGGTGACATATAGGGACAGTCGGTCTCCAACATGAGTCTATCGAGCGGTACAACTTCAGCGGCACAGCGGGTATATTCTGCGTTTTTGAAAGTCACTACGCCGGTGAAAGAAATGTAAAAGCCACTGTCAAGAACGATTTTTGCCTGCTCGGCTGAGCCGCTGAAACAATGAAAGACAACTTTTCTAACGCCGGTGCCGTAACTTTGCAAAATATCCATTGTATCATCGAAGGCCTCCCTGCAATGAATGATAACGGGCAGATTCAGCTCGGCGGCGATTTCGAGATGCCTGGCGAAGACGCGCATCTGGTCTTCTCGCAATGAATAGTTGTAATGATAGTCAAGGCCGGTCTCGCCGATGGCGACAACCTTCAGGTTTGAGGCGAGCTTTTTCAGGTCGGCGAGAGTGTCGGAAGTTACGATTTTTGCGTCGTGGGGGTGAATTGCGACGGCGGCATATAAATTCTCAAACTTTCGAGTTAACTCAACGGCTTTTTGGTTTTCATTCGGGTCGGTCCCTATGGTGAGCCAGCCGGTG
>CAZZHL010000101.1:0-7869 GCA_964653945.1 uncultured Pirellulales bacterium | reverse complement strand
GTATTTTTATTGGGAAATAGAAAAATGTTGTTTGACTCGATCTCCCTTGAAAGTGTTTTTCCGTTGTCGATAACAAATACATCATAAGCATCAGCCAAGTCAGGATTTTGTTCGAAATAGTTTTTCAGTTGCGAAATATTATTATGAATGTATTGCTCTTCTTTGAACGTGCAGAAAATGATAACCGTTTTTATCCGCCTATGTGGCTGGTTACTCTGCGCTGAAAAATATGCATCAAAATATTCGAACTTACCAGCTTTTGGATATTCAAGCTCGAAGTGAATAATTCGACATGCTGGGTCAATTTCTGGGAGTTTAATTTGGACGTATTTTGAGCCGTCGGATGTATGCTGTTTCCTGTAAATAATATCACGAGAGATTTGCTCGCCTGCGAACCCATTCGCTACAATGCTGGCCAACTGGCTTTGTATTATGGAAATACTGCAATCGCCCTTAAACCGTATATTTAGGTAGAAATCTGAGATGTTGGTGTATTCTTTCCATCTTTGAGGCCAAAGACTGTTGAAATAGGTTCCAAAACTGAGCACAAAACTGTCTGGGTGTTCGGAGATAATGTAGTACAGATTCCTCCAATTCGAGAGGATTTCGCTATTGAAAATCACATTTTGGATTCTAATCACAACGGACTTCCTATGCTGTCTTTACGTTTTAAATACATCCATCTCAGCAGGTCTGTCAGACCAAATATTTTTAGAATGCGAATTACCATAATATATGCAAGGGCATACTGCAAGAGCCACTTGCTATAACTTCCCTTTTTAATGAGCTTGAAGGACCTGCAAAAGTTCCGTGGCAGGAATTTATGTGCCTCGTCTTCTGAAATGTCGGCAAAATAACGATGTATTTCGTTGTAGAATCTGTATCTAAGACGGTTATTGATGCGGAGCGCCAAATTATTCAGTGTTATAAATTCCCTCTGTAGTTCCGGATATTTAACCCTATGCCATATCCCGCGGTTTATATAGACTTCTTTGGCTTTTCTGTGGTTTTCAAAACGGTAGAAAATTCTTTCATCTAATGCGTTTGTCGAAGAAAATTTATTCGCAGATTCAATCCTATAATTGTACATAGCTTTCGGGATGATGTAAATGCTTTCAGCGGCGGAATAGGCATCGGCAAAAAATGGAAGCTCCTGATATGATGCTGTGGGGGTTTCCGAAAAAGTAATATTGTTTTTTTGGATGAGTTGTCTTTTATAGACCGCAGCCCATATAGCAGGATGCAATCGGCATATTTCCGGGACATTTTTTAGCTTGAACAATTTCCCCGCAAAGTTATACCAGCTTTTATCCTCCAGCCGAAGGCCGCCGGAGAAGACCCTTTGAAATGAACACTTGACGATATCTGCATTTGTTTGTTCGGCTTTGGCAATCAGTTCCTCGTACATCTGAGGTAAAATCGTGTCATCCGGCTCTACAATCCCGATATAGATACCGCGAACATTTAACAGCCCCGTATTCATCGCAGAGCCGTAGCCTCCGTTTTCCTTTGAAACAATCTTTACACGGCGGTCTTTTTTGGCATATTGTTCTAAAATAGCACTACTCGTATCTGTGCTTCCGTCGTCCACGGCTATGACCTCAAAATCGCTGAAACGTTGTGATAGCACGGATTCCAGGCACTGAGATAGATAAAGTTCCTGATTATAAATAGGGATTATGATTGATAGAGTAGTCATTACAACAAATTTCTCGCCACTTCAAGAGCATTTTTAACTGCATCATCCATGTTGTAATACTTGTATTCTGCAAGTCGGCCGGATAGTATAAGATTATCACACTTTTTTGCTTCGGCGGCATATAATCTATATCGCTCTTGGGACTCGTTCGTAGAGATTGGGTAATATGGTTCATTCTTTCCTGAAATATATGCCTGTGGATATTCCCAACAAATCGTTGTATTAGAGCACTTTTGGCCGGTAATATGTTTCGACTCAATGATGCGCGTATAAGCGTGTTCATTGGGAAAGTTAATGACCGCTTTGGATTGGTAATAATCTTGATTCAGGGTTTTAAAATCAAACTTAAGAGATCTATATGGAAGGTATCCGTATTTATATTTAAAAAGAGCGTCTGTCTGGCCGGTATAGACAAGCTTTCCTGAAAATCGTTCACTATCTATGGTGATTTTTCCTTCATCAAATCGGCATAACGAATCAAATGGCGTGTTGAGTTTAACTTCTATAGCCGGATGAGAGAGCATTTTTTTTATCATAGCGGTGTACCCATTTTTAGGAACTGCCTGGTAGGTATCTGTGAAGTATCGGTTGTCGTAGTCCGTGTAAACAGGAACACGAGAAACAATATCCGCAGAGATATCCTCGGGCTTCAGGCCCCACTGCTTTATCGTATAATTCTTGAATATTTTTTCATAAACGAATTTAGCAACACGTTTGAGAGCCGGATGTTGCTCATTAACGATTTCCAAAACAGGGATTTTTGTCTTTGTGCCGTATTTTTGGATCAAGATTTCCTTTATAGAAGGAGCATCTTTAGCGAATACCTTTTTCAGTGAATTGAAGTTAAAGGGAATTGGGAAGTAGTTATCATCAACACAACACAGAACTTCATGTACGTATTTTCTCCATCGGGTAAATCGCAACAGATAGTTCCATACCTCCTCGCAATCCGTATGGAAAATATGTGCTCCATACCGGTGAATCATCACACCAGCGGAGTCCACCACGTCGTAGCAGTTACCACCTATATGATTACGTTTTTCAAGGAGTAGAATTCTTTTGCCGCTCTCAGCAAGACTACGAGCTAAAACTACTCCGGATAAACCCGCCCCCACGACTATATAATCGTATTTCATGTGACACTCTTGGTTGTTACAATTCGATAGATGATCTCATCGCTACAAAGGTCTATACATTAATTTAATAACGCTGTCAATGCCTTATAAATTTTAATTGAAGTTTTACGGACAATCCAGTATATTTAACGTTAGAACAGATTGGATGGAACATACTTGTCCCATACTTGGATCTTGCTTAACCGTATATATAATAAGACGTTCGAAACGCTGAAGAAGCTTGAGATTTATGCAGTATGCAAACCGTGCCGTTTGGCTAAAAGTATAAATTGTATTGCGGAGATAAAATGGCAGACAAAAAGGAATTGTATTTTCACATTGGAACTGTCAAGACAGGGACAACCGCCCTGCAGCGTTTTCTTGCTTCCAAAAGAGATGCCCTGAGAAAAAAAGGGATTATCTACCCTATCAACCCAGATGGTTCTGCCGCCCATCACCGGTTGAGTTGGTCTTTTCAGGCAAAAGCCAAGAAACGACGCTTGGATTGGCCCGATGATCTAAAAGAACCCCAAGAGGAATGGGAGTTTGTGCTTAAGCAGCTTACCAGTGACAAAGGACTCATCACTTCCGAGGATTTCTTGTGGATCCCCCCTGAGGCTGTTCCTGAAGTACGCAAATTTACTTCAGAACTTCAGGTAAAGCTGATTGTCTATTGGAGACAGCGGGACGATTTGGAAAATTCGTGGTATAATCAACTTGTAAAAAGGGGCGCAATTAGTACCCTTCCTTCATATCGAACTGGTCTTACCTCCAAGAAACACCTTGCTTTGTGGGCAAAGGTATTTGGAAAAGAAAATGTGATTTTGCGTCCCTATGAAAGGTGTCAGCTTTATCAAGGGAACGTACTGGCGGATTTTCTCCATCATGTTTTTGGCTTGGAACCCAAGGACGAATTTACTTTGCCTGAAGAAAAGGCAAACACCCGTCTTCACCGCGTTGTCTTGGAGTATAAAAGGCAGGTGAATCATCTGCCTATACTGCTATTGCAGAACCGCAAAGTTGTAAATCCTTTACGCAGTGCATCTGATATGCTCTCTGAGAAAGGACGAAAGGATTATCCAGTTTTTTCTCCTCGGCAACGGTTAGAGCTTATTAAAGAATATAAAAAGGAAAACGCAGCGATTGCACGCGAATTTCTTGGCAGGAAGGACGGGAAGCTATTTTACGATTCCCTGCCGGATTTAGATGAAGACTGGCAGCCTTATGATGAGTTGCTCGAAGAGGATGCCCGAACTATTAACGGTTATCTGGCTGAAAATCATCCGGATGAGTTTGAGATAATTGTAAAGGGAATTTTAGGAGCACAATATATGAGAAGCGAGCCAGTTCGACAAGCTGCGTTACGACTTTTGCCTGGAATTCCTGTATCACACATTAGTACTGTTTTGACCCGTAATTTGCAGGCCGGTGCAAACAAAGATATAGTAACGATGTCAAAAATTCGGCTGGGGCAAATATACTCATCAAGAACATGGAAAGCCGGCATGATGCTTAAGCGTATATATAATAAATTACCGTCTTGTCTGCAAAGAATGTCACTTGCCATTGCAAGGTCTATATACCGAAAAATCTAATTTTTAAAATAAATTGTATTGCTGAATAGAATAGAGCAAAGTCGCATATGCTGAAATATTACAGAGAGTTTTTTAAGCATTTTGGAATAGGATACAAGAAATATATCCCGATTGTGATTATAGGCGCTGCGATCGCCGGGCTCCTGGAAATCGCCGGGCTTTTATTGTTGATGCCGTTCGTTCGTCTGCTGATTCGGCCGGAAACAATAGGCCGTCATCGGATCATCCACACGATAATCCAGCATTTTCAAATCAAATCTGCTCTCCAGCAGGCATGTTTCATCGGTGCGATTATTGTGGCCATCTTTATCGCCAAGAATATTTATTTGTTATTCTACTATTTCTGGCAGAACAAAGTGCTTCGGAAATGGAAACTCGATATAAGCACGTCACTGATGCGGTTTTATCTGTTTTCACCCTATAAGCTGCATCTGTTAACACCTTCGAATAAAATTACCAGAAATGTTAATAATATCGTTGTACAAGCTTTGAATAATTTTATTTTTCAAGGGTTTATGCTGGCCTCCAATGTTATTGCAGGATTGATTATCCTATCAATCCTTTTTAAGGAATATTTCTTTTTTGCAACTATTACGACAACCGTTTTGATTACATGTTCTCTTTTGCAATACTATTACTTAAAACGCAAATTAAGAGTCCTTGGAGAAGAAAAAAATGAGCTTATGTCAAAACAATATAAAAATATCTTTCAAGGGCTGCACGCAATTAAGGAGACAAAAGTTTTAGGCCGAGAGCAGTTTTTCCTGGACAGTTTCTATGCTGTTAACAACTCGACTATGGACAACGATATGTGGGCGACTTTTTACAAGCAGTTTCCGGCTCGCGTCACAGAAATCAGCGCAATCATTTGCGTAGTAATCATGTGTATCGGCGTAATTCATTCCAACTTGGGAGATAATCCCACAATGATTGCCTCCCTCGCTGTGCTGGCCGCAATTTCTTTCCGCACCTCTTCCATTCTCAATCGAATCCTCAATTCGCTTCAGCAAATCAATAAATCACAAAATTCGGTAAGCATACTGCTGGATGAAATCAAAAGCCCGCTGTGGGCCGAATATATCAAGGCTGATCAGAGCCGCGCTGCGGTGCAGAGCACGTCCTACCCGTTGCCATTTACGTCCAATATCCGGTTTGAACATGTTTCATATACTTATCCGAAAGCCAAAAAACCAGCGCTTAGAAATATCTGCGTGCAGATCAGCAAAGGGGAATTTATCGGTATTGTTGGAGAATCCGGTGCGGGAAAGACGACTTTTGCCGATTTGCTGCTGGGGCTGTTGCAGCCGAAGAAAGGGCAAATTCTAGTGGACAATGCACCTTTGCATCATGAAAATATTGTCCGCTGGCAGAAGTGCCTGGGGTATGTTCCGCAGCAGGTATACGTCACCGATGATTCCGTGATTCGAAACGTGGCATTTGGAATCGCCGACAACGAAATTGATCTGTCGCATGTCGAGAACGCACTTAAGAAAGCAAAATTTTATAACCATCTGCGAACTCTGCCCAAAGGCCTGGAAACAAATCTCGGTGAAAATGGCCGACGGCTCTCCGGCGGACAGAAACAACGAATCGGTATCGCTCGAGCTTTGTACAATCATGCGGATGTTTTAGTGCTGGATGAGGCAATGTCATCTCTGGATGTTCCTGCAGAAGGCGAGATTGCAGAAACCATTAAAACCCTGAAGGGACAGCAGACAATTATTGCGATCGCTCACAGGCTGACCACTTTGAAGAATTGTGACAGGATCTTTTATTTTGATAGGCGCAAGTTAATTGACACAGGCACGTTCGAGTCTCTTGCGAGCCAATATAAGAAGTTTGACCGGATGGTAAGGTTGTCAAAGATCTAATCGGCTATCGTATGCCGGTAACAGTTTGTACCTGTAAATATTAAACATTTAACTGTTCTAATATCTGCCGGACACATTCTTCTACAGTATGATTATCAGTATTCACTGTGGTCTGAACACTATCCGGTTCTTCAAATGGAGCCGATACTCCCGTAAACTGCTCGATTTGGCCTTGTCTGGCTTTTTTGTACATGCCTTTGACATCTCTTTGCTCACATATCCGAAGACTGCATTTGACATACACAAGCTTAAAATTATCAACAGTGTCTCTTATCATCTTTCGAAGTTCATTTAACGGAGAAACAAAACTTGCAATAACAAAGTGGTTGTTTTTATTAAAGAGCTCGCATACATGAGCAACTCGACGAAGATTCTCCTTTCTATCTTCAGGACTAAAACCAAGGTCGTCATTTAATTTGGCCCTAATATCATCTGCATCGAGATGAACCGTATTATATCCTCGGTTGTCCAATTCTTCCTTAAGACGTTTGGAAAGTGTGGTTTTACCTGCACAGGGTAAACCGGTAAGCCATAATGTCGTTTGCAGTGTTTTAAGATATTCAGCAATCTCTGGAGGGACGTTATCATCTTTGCCTGCTCTGACATTAGTACCGGATATTTTCCCGATATTTTCAGGAGGGTCAATTCTATTTACGGCATAGCCAACTTTTCTGCCGATATTAATACTGACAATATCGGGTATTACGACGGTTTTCACCCTGTCACCATAAACTCTCCTTATCATTTCTTTCCGCTGCTCAATAGTATATGGATTTTGACTCGATATTTCGGTATCTCTAATAGCTATACATACGCTTTGCCTTTCTGACAACGCCTGATCTATCAGATATTTATGACCGTTATGAAATGGCTGCCATCTACCTATGAACATTGCATATCTTTCGTGTCCATTGTACTTGTTTGATTCCGAAGCAACTTTGAAGATTTCTATTGGCCGTTTTGTCTTTTGGGTTTTTAAGTTATTACTCCCAATTTCTGAAATCGTGTTTCTTGACTCCAACATCCTTTTTTCTCCGTTATCGCATTAATAAACTGGGTATCCTCACATATACTTACTCGGGGACACCACTAAATCTCTTTCCTAATAGAATATCAACTCTGCCTTAAAATTCAACCTATATTATTGCAGGTTAGCTCCAGAAATACTTCCTTGTTTTTGCGATGGTTATGGAAATTTCGATTTTTACCAGACTGAACCGCCTAGTTTGTCCATATCAGTTTCCCTGGTGTACCTACAACCAAGCCACAACCTTCTAACAGGTTATTGGTTAATTTTTCTAATACGGCCATTTTGTAAGCAATTGTAAAATATAGGCTTATAAAAATTAATGTTTTGGTAAACGTTTTATATACCCGGGGCTTTTTATAAAGTGTCAAGTTTAACGGTATATAAATTTTTTACTGCAATTCCCTTTTTTAAGCCAAAAAACATAGTGATATTTTGTAAATTATAATGAACACAAAGAAAGAAAGTATAACTCTTTGTAAACCATCAGATTCATATCAGAAAGTGAAAACACGCCCGGCAGGACTCGAACCTGCGACCTACGGATTAGAAATCCGTTGCT